>JBOGMR010000444.1:0-3918 GCA_050746825.1 Bryobacteraceae bacterium
TTCGCAGTCATCCCCGAGCGAGACGGCCCCAGGGTGACGCTGGTGGCGCTGAAGGCGCCCGCCCAAGTTCCGCTCGATTCGCGTGTGACTGTCACGGCCGTCGCGCGCGTGACAAGTGCGAACGGACGCACGCTCGAGCTCACATTGCGCGCGGGCGACGTCGTCGTCGATCGCGTCACGCGCGTGGTCGAAGGAGAGGACGAGCGGCTTGTGATCCCGCTCGCATTCGTTCCAGCAACGACAGGTACGCTCGCGCTGCGCGTGACATCGAACGTCGCCGATACGCGTGAGCCGAACACGGCAGATGTCGCCATCGACGTCGTCGAGAAGCAGTGGGCCGTGCTGTTCTACGATCCGCGGCCCTCCTGGATGTCCACGTTCGTACGGCGCGCGATCGAGCGAGACCCGCGCTTCATCGTGACGAGCCGCACGATGACGTCGCGTGGGATCAGCACTGACGTGGGCCGGCCGCCGGGCAGTCTCGATGAACCGAATCGCATCGCGTCGTTCGATGCGATCGTCGTGGGTGCGCCGGAAGCCATGAACGATCGCGAGGTCACTGGCCTCGACGCGTATCTCCGCCGACGTGGTGGCGGTGTCGTGCTGCTGTTTGATCGGCGGGCGCGCGGGCCTTATGAACGACTCACGCAAGTCGGGCAATGGGCCGCGGCGAGAAACGGCGGTAGCACGAGCGTGGACGCTGTCGCATGGGACAGTATGAGGCTGCGCGTGTCGGAGATCGCGTGGCCGGCGAGGTTGCCGGCTGGGGCGAGGCCGGTCGCGCTGAATCGAACGGCGACTCCAACCGACGCGGAAGAGCGGCCCGTAGTCTGGAAATCCGCAGTCGGCCCAGGGCGCATCGTCGTGAGTGGCGCCCTCGACGCGTGGCGTTTTCGCGCGGCCGCAAACTCCGGATTCGACGAGTTCTGGCAAACGGTCATCGCGGAAGCGGCGGCGGCTTCGCCAGCAGCGATCGACATCGACATCGCGAAGCGCATCCTCGCGCCAGGCGAAACCACGGACGTGGTCGTGACGCTGCGAGACATCGCGCTGGCGGGCGCCTCGAGCGATCGCCCGATTCGCGCGAGCGTCGCTGCAACCGTCGAAGCGGAGGACAGACGCTTCGATTTGCGGCTCTGGCCGGATGGACGCGCCGGCCGGTTCCGCGGCACGCTGAAGGCGCCAGGAGCGCCAGGCACGTACCGCGTGGCCGCATCGAGCGGGGACGTCAGCGCGGAAGCGCCCATTATCGTCGCGAGCGTCGTCTCGCACATCGAGGCCGAGGAGCACGACCTCCTGCGCGCATGGACGGCCGCCACCGGTGGTGCGACCCTTACGGCATCACAGCTCCAGGCACTATCGTCGAAGGTCGAGCTGGAACTGCGCCCCGCGCCGCGCCACGTAACCTGGCATCCGATGCGTTCGGCGTGGTGGATCCTCCCCTTTGCGGGTGCGCTCACAGCGGAATTGTGGCACCGCCGTCGACGTGGGCTTCCTTGACGGTTGTGAAAGGCGTGTGAGCCTAGCTCTGAGCAGGGTGGGCGCAGAAGGGCTGGGGGCTTGGCTCTTCTGACTCGGCGGCACCATACGGGGTGGAATCCTCTCTTAAAGTTCAAGATCTCAGCCACCCGGCATCGTGCACCATCTCGAGGAACTCAACCAGGAACCGGTGCTCTTCCGTTGGAAATACCGCCTGGATCAGGTCGAGGCAGCATAATGGTAAAGACATTTTGGAATCGATAATCTAGTAGCCCGGAGCAGTGAGGATAGGATGTGTCTGCTGGACACAAGCGTGGGCTTTCACCCGCTCTCAGCAGTCGGGAGCCGAAAGCTAACCAAAGGGCTTGCGGCATTAACAAGACAATTGCAGTGTACCGTCGTTGACCGAAATTGCAATCACGCGCCGAGGCGTTCCGAGTTCGGAACGCCTCTTTCATTAGCGAGTCGTCCCACACAGCAACAAGAACCGTGTCACGGCTGATAATCGCCACCAACTATATCATATCATGCTTGACTCCGCATATAGGAGTGGACCATGCGTCGATCTACGCTGAACGTGCCGACTGGCCTTCCCTGCCGGAAGAGTGCGTGCTGGCAGCTCTGCACCTCGTTCGCCCTCATAGCAGGGTTGGTGCGCGTAGCCTCAGCGCAGACGACCGTGCGCGATGACGTATTGTGTCCAGCGTGCATGATAGATGTGCGCTTGTTGAGCCGGATCGGTACTACGGACGGGCCAGGGGCACTGCCGACGGTGCCGAGCGCGGTGAAGCAGGACCGGCGCGGCTTCTACTGGGTCCTCTCCTTCGGCGACGTAATGCCCCTGGTGTTCGACTCAAAAGGTCAGTATGTCCGGACTATCGGGCGAAAGGGCTCTGGCCCGGGTGAGTTCGTAAGGCCCAATGAGCTATTTATGCTTCCGGGCGACTCAGTGCTCGTTTTGGATCGCGGATCCGCCACGGCCTCGGTGGTTGGTCCGGACTATCGCGTGCGACGGGTGACGCGGGTCCCGGCGGCATTTCCAAGTATCGCGGTTGTTGACTGGCCACGACGCGTGCTGATGAATGGCATGATTCGTTCGGCGGAATCGGTGGGCTGGCCACTGCATTTAGTCGATATGTCGGGACCGGAAGCGAAAGTCCTGAAGTCGTTCGGACTGAATGACGGAGAATTACGACCGAGTTCTGCTCGAAGATCGGGTCAGCACTTATCCGTATCACAGTCCGGCGGAGTATGGGCGATTGACGAACTGCGTTATAGAATCACCGAGTGGACCCAGGTTGGGACTGTGGCCCGCACACTCGTGCGCGATCCACACTGGTTTCGTGGCGAGTCTTCTGGACTTCGCGGCGGTCGGAACACCGCTCCGTCGCCGCGAATCGCAGGGATCTCGCAGGACGCGGACGGTAATTTGTGGATTTTCGCGCTGGTTGCTGCTGAGAACTGGCAGTCGGCTTGGCGAGGCCGACCAGCACTGATGTCAGGAGAGGTTCCGGCATCGTCTTTCCCGCCCTTAGACAGCCTCTACCAGACGAAGGTCGAGGTAATAGACCCCAAGGCGGGTCGGATTGTGGCCGCTGGCCAAACACCATTGCTCATCCTCGGAACGATCGAAGGAGGCGTCAAGGCGGTCGCACACGCGACGAACGCTGATGGTGCGCCGGTTGTCTCGGTCCTAGGCTTTTCGCTGCGCAGACGCTGAAAACTCCGTCGAGGTTTCAATGATGTTCACCGTCCGGCAGTTGACCCCACCAACCCTTTCTTCCGGAGGTGTTTCAATGAGACTAGCGCCTTGATAGTCCCGCTCCTCATCGTGGCACTCAGCCCAGTCACCGGTCGGGCGCAATCAGAAGAGGAGGCCGGCGGCGGAGGGGAAATCGGCGGTGCTTGCGGAGAGTGGGATCCTTGTCCGGGCGGCCACCAGTGGCCCATTTGGCCAACGGGTGACTTCGGAAGGACCCACATTGGGTGTAAGGTTTGCGTTGATGGCGGCGACGAAGTGGGTTACGAGGAATGTCATACGAGATCATGCGGAGAGCAGCAACTTGCGTTCGGTGCTCTCCTCAATGCTGCGAACGCAGGGGATGTTCAGGCCGTGCTGACCTTTGGCTTGCTTGCTCCCGGTAGCCTGGAATACAACGTCAGTCGCCGATCGCTCCAGGTAAAGTCGTGCAGCGGACGACTCATTGCCAACCTGCCGCTGAACAAAACTTTCATTGCAAAAGCAGGATCGACGCTGACACGACTCGGAAGCAATCCTAAATTGTCCCACTTCGAGTTGAACGTGGAACACAACCTCAGCTCAATGCGACCCGACCGGCCACTCAGGGACGTACGCGCGGTAGCGTTCGCGGTGACCGCGCCGCCAACTGCTCAGCGGGCGGCGCGGTCGTAGCCTTTCGGAGACGCACAAGCGTGATC
>JBOGMR010000445.1:0-6211 GCA_050746825.1 Bryobacteraceae bacterium
CCGAGCTTTGAACCGGCTCGAAGGCGATGAACGAGGCCGGAGGCGATGGGCACGTCACGGAAGCACGCGATGGCTGTGGAAGGATCAGGATGTTCGTGAGGCGATCCGCTATGTGGTCGAGGAGCAACTGGCGGTTTTCTTGGGGGACGTGCCGTGAGGCGCGCCAACCGCTCGCTCACGCTCGCGGCTCAGTTACAGGTCGCGCCTCGTGCGACCACTCTCATGTCGCGCACCTGCAGAAGGGAGGCATGATCCGAATAGATACTGCTCATGGCGATTACAAGGCCAGCTTTCACTCCGCCGTGGCTCTCTCAGCCTTGCATGCGCATCGGTCGCGCCAAGATGACGAGCGTGCATGGGCTGACGAGCATTGGCACACCTCTCGATGCACGTCGCGTCATCAGAACCCATTCGGAAAGAGGTCGCCGCGAAGATGGATGAGATTCTGAATCCCGTAAACTAAGCCTGTAAGCGACTGGGTTGTATGGTGCGCCCGGCATGACTCGAACATGCGACCTTCTGGTTCGTAGCCAGACGCTCTATCCAACTGAGCTACGGGCGCGCTTGTTCTTTACTGTAGCGGTTCAACCCGGCGTCGCGCAACCAGTCCGGCAGGATTCGATTTCGGTGAGGACGCGGAGGATTTCTGCGGCGGGGCCGGAGGCGCGGGTGATTTCGCGGCCCATGACAACGTAGTCGGCGCCGGCGAGGAGAGCTTGGGCGGGTGTTGCGACGCGCTTCTGATCGCCGCGGCCGGCGCCCGCGGAACGCACACCTGGCGTCACAATGATCGCGCGCGGGCCCGCGATCTTGCGGACGGTTGCGGCTTCGAGAGGTGACGCCACGACGCCGTCAAGCCCGGCCGCCATCGCATTCCGCACGCGGAGCGCAACCAGGCCGGCTACAGTGCACGGGAAGCCGAGATCGGTTAGATCCTGCTCATCAAAGCTGGTGAGGACGGTGACGCCCAACAAGCGCAGCGGCGCACCTGCTTTGCCTGCGACGGCGGCGTGCATCACTGCATTGCTGCCATGCACCGTGAGAAATCGCACGTCGCTTTTAGCAACCTGGGCGACGGCGCGGCGCACGGTCTCGCCGATGTCGTAAAACTTCAAATCGAGAAATACGTCCTTGCCGAGAGCGATCAATTCGCGCACGAAATCCATTCCGGCAGCGGCGTAGAGTTCCATCCCTACTTTGTAAAAATTCACGCCGGAGCCGATGCGAGCGACCAGATCGCGGGCTTCGGAGGCGGAGTCCACGTCGAGGGCGACGATAATCGGATTCTGTTTCATAGGAGGCGTAAGGGTGACGCGCCGCGAGCGGCGACGCTGCCGATGCGGTACGCGGTATCGAATTCGCGCGCGAGGCCGGCCGCGTCACGCTCAGGGAGCGCGATGAGAAGGCCACCGGAGGTTTGCGGGTCGTAGAGCAGCGCTTCATTCTCCGGAGCGAAGCCGCGCGTGCTTTCGACGCACCCTTCGACAAACTCGCGGTTGTTCTTGAGACCGCCGGCCAGCGCGCCTTGCCGCGCGTATTCGAGAGCGCCGGGCAGGAAGCGGACACGATCCACTTCGATCTCGAGCGTGACGCCGCTGGCGAGCGCCATCTCGCGGGCGTGCCCGAGAAGGCCGAATCCGGTGACGTCCGTACAGCCGTGCGCCTCGAAGCGCAGCATCGCTTCGCAGGCGCTGCGATTCAGCGCCAGCATCGATTCCACCGCGGCTGCAATGTGGTCATCGCGCGCGATTCCGCGTTTGAGCGCGGTGGCTATGACTCCGGTCCCGAGCGATTTCGTGAAGACGAGCGCGTCGCCGGGACGGGCGCCCGCGTTGGTGAGGATGCGGCTCGGGTCGATCGTGCCGGTGACAGCGTAACCGAACTTGACATCTTCGTCGGCAACGCTGTGCCCTCCGAGGATGACGCAGCCGGATTCGTGGATCTTGTCGGCTCCTCCTTTGAGGATCTCGCGGAGCGCGTCGAGATCGCCTTTCGCCGGGTACGCCAGGATCGAGAGCGCGGTAATGGGCGCACCGCCCATCGCGTAGACGTCGCTGAGCGAGTTGGCCGCGGCGATGGCGCCGAAAGTGTAGGGGTCATCGACGATCGGCGTGAAGAAGTCGACCGTCTGCACGACGGCGAGGTTGGCCGCGAGCCGATACACTCCTGCGTCGTCATTGGTGTCGTAGCCCACCAGCAAGTTTTCGTTCTTCATGCGAGGCACGCTCGCGAGCACCTGGTCCAAAACCTTTGGACTCAACTTCGATGCTCAACCAGCGGCTTTCGCGTAAGCAGTCAGCTTCATGTCTTCTCTCCTATGATAGGTGGAACTTGCACGCAAAGCCGCGTCGCGAGTGCGTGCATATAATAGACAGACTGGAGGGCTGTTCTCGTGCGCAAAGCGTCTGGTCTGACACTGGTGGTACTGTTGGTGGCGGCTGTGGCGGTGGCGCTGGTTTCGCGCGAGCCTCAACTCGATCCGCGGCTGAAAGGTGCGTACAGGCTTCCTGAACGCAACGGGTGGACGCAGGTGCATCTCGAGGGCAAGCCCGGCGAGATCGGATTCCAGCACGGCTATCTGCTCGCGCCGGAGATTCTCGACGCATTCAAAGTGCTTTCGCTCGAGCTGACACGCGACACGAGGAAGTCCTGGGATTTCTTCCGGGAGGCGGCGCGCGAGGATCTCTGGCCGCATGTCGAAGCTCAGTATCGCGAAGAGTTGGAAGGGATCGCGGAAGGCGCTCGCGCGCGCGGCGTGAAGGTGGACGTGTGGGACATCGTGGCGATCAATGCGTGGCTCGAGTGGTCGCCTTACTACGTCGAATGGCACGAAAAGCAGCGGGGCAGACCGAAACCGGAGGGTCTCACGGCGCCCGAGCATTGCAGCGCGTTTGTCGCGACGGGCAGCTATACGAAAGACGGGCGGCCGGTGATCGCGCACAATGCCTGGACCGGTTACCTCGACGGCGCGCGGTGGACGATGATATTCGACATCGCGCCGTCGAGCGGGCGCCGCTTCATCATGGATGGATTTCCCGGCCTGATTCACAGCGCTGACGATTTCGGGATCAACGCCGCCGGCATCATGATCACGGAAACGACCATCAGCCGTTTCACGGGTTGGGATCCGAACGGCATCCCCGAGTTCGTGCGCGCGCGCAAGGCGATGCAGTATGCCTCGTCGATCGATGAGTTCGCCAAGCTGATGAGCGAGCGCAACAACGGCGGTTACGCGAACAACTGGCTGGTGGCGGACCGCAACACCAACGAGGTCGCAAGCCTGGAGCTGGGTCTGAAGAACGTCACGCTGCGGCGCACCAAAGACGGCTATTTCGGCGGCGCGAATTTTCCGGTAAACGAGAAGCTGGCGCGCGAGGAGACCGAGTTCGCGATGGACGATATGGGGCAGAGCGCGAATGCGCGCCGGGTGCGTTGGGACCAGTTGATGGCGGAGCACAAGGGGAAGATCGACGTCGCGGCTGCGCAGCAGTTTATGGCGGACCACTACGACACGTTTGCGAACAAGACGGAGCCGAACGAGCGCACACTCTGCGGGCACATCGACATTTCGAGCCGGGGAGTGCAGCCCTGGCAGCCGCCCTACGGACCTGCGGGCGCGGTGCAGAACAAAGCGAGCGATGCGGCGATGGCGGAGATGCTGACGCTGGTTGCGGCGGCGGGTCACGCCTGCGGATTGCATTTCCGCGCCGCGGAGCATCTGCGCAAGCACCCCGAGTTCGAGTGGCAGAAGCCGTTGCTGCGGGACGTCAACGCGCGGCCGTGGACAACGTTTTCGGCAGCGAAGTGACGGGTGCTGACCGGCTCAGAAAAAGCTGGCGTACCAGTCGAGGACGCGCTGCCCGCCGAGGGCCACCACGAGTGCGGCGCCGCCGAGAAATGCGCCGAACGGCAACGGGTACTCGGAACTGTCCTTGCGAGTGATCCTGATGTAGATCAGTCCGATGATCGAGCCGGCGGCGGCGCCGAGCACCAGGGTGAGCATCGTTCCGCGCAGGCCGAGGAAGGCGCCGATCGCGGCGATCATCTTCACATCGCCGAGTCCGAGTCCTTCCTTCTGTCGAAATTTTTCAAACAGATAGCCGGTGAGCCAAAGAAGCCCGGTTGGCAGCAGGGCGCCCGCCAGGGAGTTGACTAACGAAATCGCGCGATCGCCCCACTGGAGGTTGAAAGGCGTCATCAGCATACGAAACATCGGATCGTCTGTTGGAACGTACCAGGCGAGGATGAGCCCGGCGGCGGTTCCTCCCAGTGTGAACTCGTCGGGAAGGATGCGCTCTTCGAGGTCGGCGAAGATCAGGCCGATCAGCAGCGCCGCGAGCAGGCAGAACTTGGCGGCCATCAGCGTCGGCCCCAGCGCCGCGACAAAGGAAAAAAGGCTGAGTCCGGCCGCCAGTTCGACGATCAGGTACCGCGCCGGGATGCTGGCGTTGCAGTGACGGCATCGCCCGCGCAGGCGGATGTAGCTGATGACGGGTACATTGTCGAACCAGGCGATGGGAGTCTCGCAGTTCGGGCAGTAGGAACGCGGCCGGACGACGCTGAGATCGCGCGGCATCCTGTAAATGCACACGTTGAGGAAACTGCCGATGAGGAGCCCGAACAGGCCGGCCAGAACGGCTTCAATCATGAGAGCACTCGCTTGTATACAGCAAGAGTACCGGAAACCATGCGTTCGATTGTGAATCGCGCCTCGATGGCGGCGCGCGCTTCACGGGAAAACTCTTGGCACGCCGCCAAGGCATCCCGAACACAGCGGATGTGTAGTGCGATCTGTCCTGAGTCATTGGGCGTCAGAATACCGGTCCTCCCGTGATCGATGATTTCTGTCAGTCCCCCGAGCCGGCTCGCGATCACCGGGACGCCCGCGGACATAGCAAGCAAAACAGCCGATCCGAGCCCCTCAGCGTGGGTGAGATAAAGCAGGCACGCCGCATCGCGCAGGTCGCGTTCGAGATTGTCCGAGAATCGCAGATCGACGCCCGCGAGGCGCGCCGCTTCCGAGGCGAGGTCCGAACCCTTGCGAGGGTCGGCGGTCGCCGGAGCAATGAAGCCTCCTGTTTGTGCCGAGAGCGGCAACAAAGGCACACCATCGTAGACGACCGAAATCTGGGTTGCGGGCACTCCGGCTTCGATCAGGACATTCCGCACGAACTCCGACACTGCCAGATAGTGGCGTGCGCGCGTGTACTTCCACCGCGACGCCACACCGCGGTCCGGCGGAAAAGCCACGCGCCGCGAAACGACGAACGGCGCCCGCGAGCACAGCGCCGCGATGGTGTGCGAGCGAGCGTCATGCGCGTGAACGAGGTCAACGCCGCCGGACCCACTTCGCACTGCCGCGATCGTGAGGGGCCGGGCGTCGAGGCCCCGCGCCTGCGCCGCATCGAAGAGTGGCGAGCCGCGGCGGCACATTAGCGAAGCCGTGTGGCCGCATCGCAAGAGGCCTTCGACAAGCCGGAGCGCCTGCCACTGGCCACCGCGCATCTCGCGTCCGGAATCAAGGTGAAGGATACGCATTAGCGGGATGTGGCGCGGACACTTTGTCTGCCACGCCGGGACTCGTCCCGGCGAGTCGGGACGTGGCAGGCACAAGTGCCTGCGCCACGGCGCGGTTCAGCTCATGTTCCGCGCCTTCGCGTATTTCAGAAATGAATAGAGCGCCGCCATGTGTGCGATGCATAAGCCTTCAATTCCGTCCTGGAATCCGCGTTGCAGGAAGTAGGTCTTGAAAAACATCCAGGCCGGGTCCACGATCAACCGCGCGATGCTGATCTTCTCTTTGCGAAATACGAGTTCCTCGGCGGCGAGCGTGGTGTAGCGATCCATCGTCTTCAAATGCTCGGACAAGGAGCTGCACGTAAAGTGAAGCAGATTCGCTTCGAGGTGCCCGACACGTCCGTCGCAGTGCACACTTTCGTGCACGAACTCGCCGACCCAACGCGCTTTGCACCGGTTATACAGGCGCACTTTGCGGTCGGGATACCATCCGCTGTGTAAGATCCAGCGGCCGAGGTATTGCGCCAGTCGCGGCATCGTGTAGGCATCGAACTGCGGGCCGTTCTTCTTGAGGCGCCAGATCTCGCCCTCGAGGGCTTCGCTGAGCGCTTCGTCGGCGTCGAGCGACAAGATCCAATCGTGGCCGGCGTGGTCTGCCGCGCGGTTTTTCGTGTGAGCATAACCGAGCCAGCCG
>JBOGMR010000446.1:0-2128 GCA_050746825.1 Bryobacteraceae bacterium
AAAGACTCGCCCCATTTGATCAACGCGACCTGTGTCGCCAGCGTGAGCACGAGCAGGGGCACAAAAAAGTAGCGCTTTCTACCCGGCGGGACGAGTTTAAAAGGGTGCTTCACCGCGTTCTGGTTGCACTATGGTACCACTGTATAAGGCAAAATCAGCACCTATGACACGCCGAGATTTCGTCGCCGTAACGCCGGCCGCGAGCCTTGCCGCAAGGCCCGCCGAGTCCGGCCGCTCCCGCTTCGTCAAGAGCATCTGTTCGGTCATGTTCCCGGGCGGAATGCCTCTCGCCGAGTGCCTCCTTCGCGCCAAGAGCGCGGGTTTCGACGGCCTCGAAATCCGCATGGGCGACGAGATCAAAGTCGACAGCACGCCCGATCAGGTCAAGCGGATCGGAGAAGCTGCGCAAAAGGCGAACGTCGCGGTGGCCAGCCTGTGGGTCTCGCAGCCGCTCAGTGTGAATCCGCTGAACAGCCCCGACCCGGCCGTGCGCGCCCGCGGCGTCGAGTCTCTGAAGCAGTCGATCGAATTTGCCTCGTACCTGAACTGCGGCGCGGTGCTGATCGTTCCCGGGCGGATCGGCGCCGGCGCGAAATTCCAGGTCGGCTACCAGGATACGTGGGACCGCGTCACGGCGGAATTCCGCAAAGCGCTTCCCCTTGCCGGAAAGGCCAAGGTGATTCTGACGCCGGAGAACGTCGGGAACAAGTTTCTTCTGAGCCCGCTCGAAATGCGCGCCTTCGTCGATCAATTCAAGAGTCCGTGGGTGCAGGCGCACTTCGACACCGGCAACGTGATGGCGCACGGCTATCCGCAGGATTGGATTCTGACGCTGGGACCGCGCATCAAGCGGATGCACATCAAGGATTACAAGCTGCCGAACCGCCCCGAGCCGGGACGCATGGCCGATCTGTTGCAGGGTGACGTCGATTGGAAAGAAGTGATGGCCGCGCTGGTCAAGACGGGATACCGCGGCTTCATGTCGCCCGAGATCGGCTACGACCGGGAGGATCCCGGCAAGATCAACAAGGTCTCCCGCGCGCTCGACCAGATTCTCGCCTTGGCCTGAAGGAACCGGACTCCACAGATGTTCAGCGCCATTCTCATCATGCCCGACAAGGACGCCGCCGCGGCGGTCGAGCAGCTTGCGGTGGAGTCGAAGCAGGTAGCCATTAGCAAGCGGGTCGAACACCTCCCGGCCTCCTACGAGCTCGCCCGGACGATGAATACCTTTGCTCCCGACCTCGTGTTCCTCGACCTGACGGACTGGGAAAACGCGCTGCCCCTGGCCGACACGATCCGATCCCACGCCTCTGCTCCGGCGATCATCGGGTACGGCAGCGACTGGATCCGTCAGTTCGCAGGCCAGTTCGCCGAGGCCGGCGTCGCGGCGGTGCTCACTTCGCCCCTCCGGCTCGAGGCCTTTCAGGAGTCGGTGCAGCGCGCCATCCATAAGGTGCGCGCAGCCGTGCAGGACAATCTGGTGGCTCTGCTTCCCGGCAAAGCGGGCAGCGGTGCGTCCACGCTCACCTTCAACGTCGCGGGCAATCTGGCGAGGATCCTCGACAAGAAGGTGCTCGTCATCGAAGGCGATATTCACTCGGGTGTGCTTTCGATTCTGCTCGACGTCACGCCGAGTTGTCCTGTGCTGGAGCTGCTCGAAAACTCCTCGTCGCTCGATTTCTCCCGCCTGTCGAGCAGCGTCGTGCGTGCCTTCGGCGTCGAGTTCCTGCTGACCAATCGCATCAAGAAGCGCCCGCTGCCGCTGTGGAGCGACTACCACCAGTTGCTCCAGTTCGCGATGCCGAAGTACGACCTGATCCTGGTGGACTTGCCCGAGGTGGTCAACGACGGCACCACCGAAATCGTGCGGCGCGCCCGGTCTGTCGTTGTGGTTTGCACGCCGGAGCTCGCGTCGATCGCGCTCGCCGAGCAGCGCATTACGGAGCTTAAGAGCCGCGGTGTGCCTACCGGGCGCATCGGTATCGTGCTCAACCGCTTCCACAAATCCGGCATGAAGCCTGCCGAGATCGAGAGCATTCTCAACCAGAGCATTGTCGCGGTCGTCCCGAACGATTACAAGGCGGTCAATCGCGCGACGATCGGCAGGCAACTGGTGGATCTCGAG
>JBOGMR010000447.1:0-3819 GCA_050746825.1 Bryobacteraceae bacterium
GCCGACGTGCTTCTCATCGCCGGTCTTGCTTTGAGAAATTGCGCGGTGGATCCCTGCTCCCACGATGTAGGTAGTTTCAGCGATCACGTAACCGGCTCGCTGAAGCACCCGCCTCACAGTCAACTCCCAACTAACTACCGCACGGGCAGCGTCACCGTGTTGCTGGTTCGACCGGCCGACGTGACAATTACCGCAGCGGCGGGATCATTCGTCAGATCCCCGGCGAGCTGGCAGTTGATCTGATCGAGACCGGCGAACCCGGGCGCGCGGCCTGCGTACGACACGGCGCACGGCTTGTCACCGATCGTTACCGACGGCTGAACGTTGGCGAAATCGAGGCTGTCGCGACGCGTAATTTCGCCGAGGCCGGTGAGGTACAGCGCGACGAATTCACCGGCCCGGAGTGCCGTATCGCGCGTCACCAGTGCGCCGGTCACGGCGTTCAACGCCGACACGATTCCACGCCCCGTGCCATCCTGCGTGAACAGCGCAGGGACGGCTGCCTCGATGAGCAGGTTGATGGTATGCTCTCCGCCTGCATTCCGCACGCGAAGCTTCACGAGTCCGGAAAGGCCATCCGGAAGGATCGCGTTGATCTGCGAAGCCACGGCGATGAGTACGCGAGCCGATGCGCCATTGACGGTCACTTCACCGCCGTCGAGCCGTTCGCCGTAAATCGAAATCAGCGAGCCGGACGCCACGCTGAACGGGAAAGTCACGCTCGCCGACGGCAGCACGCGCGCAATATTCGGTCCGGCCTTCAGCGTGAGGGCGCGCGTCGCACCCGCCGCGGCGGTGTACGTCTGGTTCGTCGCCTGGCCGCCGGAGCGGAGCGAGACTTGCAACGCTTGAGCTGTGACACGCTCGTTGAAAGCAACCTGCTGCGCACGTACCGTCAGCGAAAAGGACTGGTTGCCGGTTCCTGTCGCCGCGCCCGATTCGAGCGCCAGGAACTGATCGCCGCTGCTCTTCAGCCGAAACGCCAGGCCGGCGTCCGTCGAGAGGATGCTGTGCTGCTCGGCCGCCTGGCCCACCGAGCGCCAATCCTCGGCGCCGTTCAGGAACGACACAATGATGCGCGCGGACTCGTGCGTCGCCGCTCGCATGTCGGCGATGCCGGGCGCGGTTTGCGGGCAGAGACCCAGCAGCCGAAGCGTCGCGTCGGGCACGTGGCAGTGCGGAACCACGCGCGTTCGCGCCGGGGTAAGAAAGCCCAGCGAGGCGCTCGTGAGCGGCACGATGGCGTCATCAAAGCGCGCCGGCGTGCGGCCCGTGTCCCCGATCACCGCGACCGCGTCGATGCCTCGCAGATCGTCGGTCCCCTGGTTCCACGTCGCCAGGTCATAAAGGAAGCGGCTCCCCGTGGTCAGTTCGTCGATCTGTGTGTCGGAGCCAAAGAAGCTTGTGAGCGTGGTGCCGAAGTGCGGCGTCGCAAGAAATACAGCCTTGCGAATGCGCGTCTCCGGCGGCGGGTTGAACACGCCATCTGCTTCCTGCTTGCCTGACAGGTAACTGCGCACAATTAAGCCACCCATGCTGTGCGCCACGATGTCGACAACGGGCACGGGCTGGCCATCGTCATAACGCAGGTCGCGGAGAAGCGCTCCGAACCGGTTGCCTAATTCCTCGATAGCCGGCCGGCCGGGAAAGGCGCAGTTGTCAAAGAAGACGCTGGCGCGGCCATCCGTTTGCAAAATCTGGTCCGCTGTGCCGAACGTGGCGGTAAATGTAGAGTTGGTGCAGTTAGTCTGGTATCCGTTCAGGAGAACCACCGGCGGTTTCATGCTGCGTGGTACGGGTCGGCCGGCAGGAATGAGCTGAGCGGACACTACTGCGGGTGCGAGAAAAACAAGCCAAGTACGCATAGTCGGCTTCCGTAGATTTTAGCGCACCTGCGGAATATACTGAATACGGTCCGCTGGCGCGACTGGCGGCAAGGAGAGACCGATGGAACGTAGAACATTCGTTTTGGCCGGCGGCGCCGCGGCCGCGATGCAGGCCCTGGGCGCGAACGACCGCGTCAAGATCGCTGTGGTCGGGGTGGGCGGCCGCGGGACCGGGCACGCCAGAGAGTACGCCGGCCTGCCGAATGCGCGGGTCGCCGCAGTCTGCGACGTCAACCAGGCGCAGACCGAGCGTGTCTCGGTCATGGTCGAGAAGATTCAGGGTGTGAAACCGCGCGAGTTTCAGGACATGCGGAAGCTGTTCGAGGACAAGGAAATCGACGCGGTCTCCATCGCGACTCCGAATCACTGGCACGCGCTGGCGGCGATTTGGGCATGCCAGGCCGGCAAAGACGTCTACGTCGAGAAGCCGGCCAGCTACAACATGTTCGAGAGCCAGAAAATGATGGAGGCGGCTCGCAAATACAACCGCATCGTGCAGGTGGGCCATCAGAGCCGCACGATCACGCACAAGCGCCGGGCTATCGAACTGCTCCAGCAGGGTGCGATTGGTAAGGTTTACCTGGCCAAGGGAGTTTGCTTTAAGCGGCGGCCGTCGATCGGCAAAGCTGCCGATGAGCCGGCGCCGGCCGGAGTCGACTGGGATCTGTTTCTCGGACCCGCGCCCAAGCGCGCGTTCAATAAGCTGCGCTTCCGTTACAACTGGCACTGGTTCTGGGATACGGGCAACGGCGATATCGGCAACCAGGGCGTGCACGAGATGGACATCGCGCGATGGGGCCTTGGCCGCGTCCTGCCGTCTGCGGTGGTGTCGACGGGAGGCAAATACGTCTACGACGACGACCAGGAGACGCCCAACACGCAGATCGCCACGTTCGATTACGGCGATGCCACGCTGATGTTCGAAGTGCGCGGGCTGACCACCGGCGGTGAGGCGTCGATCCAGTTCGGCGGGGGGAACTACGTTGGCAACATTTTCCTGGGCGAGAAAGGCTACATGTCCGTCGACGGCGCCGGCTTCCAGATTTTCCTCGGCGATAAGCGCGAACCCGGCGAACAGATGAAGGCCGAGCGCGGCGGCGACACCGGCGGGCACATGTCGAACTTCATTGCGGCCATCAAGAGCCGGAAGTATCAGGACCTGCACTGCGATATCGCGGTGGCGGGCCCCTCGGCGGACCTGGTACACATGGCGAACATCAGCTACCGGCTGAAGCGGCGTCTGCAATTCGATCCGGTGGGGAAGAAGTTCGCCGGCGATTCGGAAGCGAACGCGATGATGACGCGGCCGAGGTATCGCGCGCCGTATATGATCAAGGTTTGAGGGCTGCGGCGAGGCGTGAGCACATCCGTAGCTGGCAAGTTGAACACATCCGGCGAGGTCTACGCGAGGCTCAAGGTCGGGGAAATTCGTTTCCGCGACGAAGATGCGGAAGGTCATTAATCGACTTCGGCGCGCGTGACCGCTCCCTCACGGTCGCGGCTCACTAAGTGTGCCCGCGATCTCGAAACTTTCTGTTGCGGCGGCGATGGTGCGTTCAATGTCTTCATCGGTGTGCGCGGCCGACATGAACGCGGCTTCGAACTGAGAGGGCGCCAGATACACGCCACGGTCGAGCATCGCGCGGAAATAGCGGCCAAAGCGGGCGGTGTCGCAGATCTTGGCTGTGTCCCAATCGGTCACGGCGCGGCCGGTGAAGAAAAAAGTGAACATCGAGCCGACGCGGTTGACAGTGATGCCGGACGGAGCAGAAGCGGCGAGGGCAGCGGTGCGCCGATCAAGCTGGGAGTAGACCTCCGGGTGCGCCTTGATGTGACGTAGCATCGCCAGCCCGGCTGAAACAGCGATCGGATTCCCCGATAGCGTGCCTGCCTGGTAGACCGGGCCTGACGGCGCGATCATCCTCATGATGTC
>JBOGMR010000448.1:0-5602 GCA_050746825.1 Bryobacteraceae bacterium
GGATTGTGGCGGAATTGCAGGCTGTCCGGCGCCTGCAGGGACAGGTGCACTAATGGCAAGACGAATCACCATCATCGAAGGCCATCCGGACGCGGACGCGAGCCGCTTCGGGCGCGCACTTGCCGACGCCTACGCACGAGGAGCCGAGGCCGGCGGACATGAAGTGCGGCAGATCCGCGTAGCAGAACTCGAATTCCCGGTATTGCGAAGCAGGCGCGAATGGGTCGAGTGCCCGCCGGCGCCCGCGATTCGGCAGTCGCAGGAAGCCATCGCGTGGTCAGACCACGTAGTGATTCTCTATCCGCTGTGGCTCGGGACGGTTCCCGCACTATTGAAAGCATTCTTCGAGCAGGTGATGCGGCCCGGCTTCGCGGTGGGAAAGCTCATCGAGGGAAAGCCGGGACCCAAACTGCTCGCCGGCAGAAGCGCGCGAGTCGTGGTCAGCATGTGCATGCCCGCGCTCGTGTTCCGATGCTTTTTCTCCCACGGCCTGCGCGTCGTCAAGCAGAGCATCCTTGGCTTCTGCGGAATTAATCCAGTCAGCGCGACGCTGATCGGGATGGTGGGGGAAAAGGACGCGAAATTGGATAAGTGGATCGACAGGATGGAAGCGTTGGGACGCGTTGGAAGGTAAGTGAGGACCGCTATGACGAGTACCACTTTATTGGAATCGAAGACCGAAGATGTTGCCCGATTCACGAGCGTCGATCGCCAGGCCGATCCGGGCTTCTTCGTCGAATTCTGCGACGCCGGCAACGCGCTGCCTGACATCCAGAGCGTCAAGCGCGGCATGACCGGCCAACTCGGTTTGAGAGATGGGCTTAGCTTGCTCGATGTCGGTTGCGGAACCGGAGACGATGTGCGAAAGCTCGCTCAAGTGATTGGAACACGCGGGCGTGTGGTGGGCGTCGATGTCAGCGGCGCGATGATCGCAGAAGCCAAGCGCCGCCATCGGAATTCGCGACTGAGCCTGCAATTTCTGGAGGGGAGCGCCCAGGATCTCCTTTTCCCCGATTCCACCTTCGACCGCTGCCGCACCGAGCGGATGCTGATGCACGTCGAGCAGCCGGAGCAGGCGCTGCGCGAGATGGTGCGTGTCGTGAAACCGGGTGGAAAAGTCGTGGCATTTGAGCTGGACGGTGACACGGTCTTTGCCGATCACCCGCAAAGGACGACCACCCGAAAGGTCGCGCACTCGCTCCGCGACGGGATCAAGAACGGTTGGATTGGATCCAGTCTCCCGCGCCTGTTTCGGGCGGCTGGGCTGCGGGATATCGTCAGCGTGCCCCACGCAGTCCGAATCGATTGTTCGTTCGCGCACCGTTTGTTCGATGGTCATTTGAAGCGAGCGCAGGGAGCGGGGTCGATCTCTGCCGCCGAGCTCGCGACCTGGTGGAGTTACCTGGAGCAGGCGGAAGCCGCCGGCGGCTTCCACGCGGGATTTCTGGGGTACATCGTGGCAGGAAAAAAACCTGTGTAGAGCCGCGACCGTGAGGGAACGGTTTCCGCGATTGAAAGGACAAATCAATGAAACGTACACAACTGCTACTCTGGCTGGCGGTCTCGACGCCCGCTGTCGTTTGCGCAAACCCTTTCATGCTGGACCCGGCCGGCAGCGTCGCTGCGGAGCCGTCGACTGTCCTGCTGGTGATCGCCGGACTGATCCTGATCGCGCGCCATGTGGGTCTCGATAGCTGGCTGAAGCCGGCTCGCGACCGCGCTACTTCCGAAGACGATAATAGTCGCCGGCCCACATACGAGTGACCCGGCCGGCAGCGTCCACTTCAAACCGCGCGATCTCGCCGGTCGACGCGCCGCCCTTCATCAGGAATGTGTGTGGGCTGAGTGGTTCGAGGCGAATGCGCGATTCCCACGGGTTCTCTGCGTCCGGCACAACCACGGTGAGCTCGCCGTTCAGGATCATGACGCGCGACTCTGAGTGCTTCCAGACGTACGTGCCGGTGTACATTTCCCACGTCGCGTTGGGCTTCGTGCCGGGCTTGGGGACCTCCGTGGCGCGGGCGATCACCGGCGCCAGGATCGCGAACGCTTTCTCGACGTACCGTTCCGGCTGGCCGTCGTTGGAATTGGTGAGGGCGATTACCGCGAGCTTGGCGGACGGCACAATATCGAGGTTGCTGCGATAGCCGCCGAGGCTTCCACTGTGGCCCACGTGCGTGAGCTCCCCGGCGCGGCGCAACGCGAATCCGAGTCCCTGGCCGCTCTTCCAGTCGGGCCGCAGCCACTGGACGCGATGCATCTCGCGGATGGTGGACGGCGTCAGGATCTGTGCGGCGCCTGGTAACGAACCCATTTGGAGCGCCGCAAAACGCGCGAGATCTTCGACGGTCGACGCCAGGTTCGCAGCCGGCGTCACGCCGGCGGTGTCCGTGAATGGTTCGGTATCGCGAGGCTGCCCCGGCACGCGCCGCCCGTATCCCGTAGCGAGGCCTGGCATCTCAGGCCTCGGGTTGATGGCGGTCTGCTTCATCCCCAAGGGCTTCAAAATGTGGGTTTCGACGTATTGGGCGTAGGGCTCTCCCGAAACTTTCTGCACCACCTCGCCCGCGACCGCGTAGGCGAGATTCGAATACTTGAATTCGGTTTCCGCGGCGAGAATCGTTTTCATTTCCGGGACGCGGCGCATCATGTCGTCGCGCGACGGGAAGTTCAGGTCATTCCATACGCCGGGCGCCGCTTCGCGAGGCATCCCGGAAGTATGCGTCAGCAGATGCCGTATCGTGATCACGGGACTGCCGGCCTGCGTCTGCTGCGGCCGGAACCAATCGAGGTGTTGCGCCACGGGGTCGTCGAGCCGGAGTTTGCCCGTATCGCGAAGCTGCATGATCGCCGTCGCGGTGAACAACTTGGATATCGATGCAATGCGGTACGCGGTTGACGGAGTGGCCGTCCGGCGCGCAGCTAAACTCGCGTGCCCGTAGCCCTTCACCCAGATGAGATGCTGATCGTAAACAACGCCGATTGACAGTCCCGGCTGCTCCCGCTCGGCGACCGTCGCGGCGGCCCATGCGTCAAACACGCTTAGCGCCGCCGACACCTCCGGATGGTCCGTCACCGGCGCCGCCGCGAGGCAGCTAATGAAATACAGAGTGGAAAGCATCACGCTGCTTCGGGCTCCCACACACCTTCAAAATCCACGAAGTACGACTCAACCTGAATGCCGGGGAACCTCTCGATTAGCATAGCCGATGCGCGCCGCAGTTCCTCGCGATGGTGGGCAGCTTCGCGGACGCGATCGCCGCCGAAGCCGCCGGCCAGCCCGCCGTATGCTCCACAGTCGGAATGCAGCATCAGAATCACGCGCCGGGCGCCGTGCAAACGCATCGACTTTTCGAGCTGCTCGAACACAAATGTCCGATCGAATTCGTGCTCGGGCGATGCCAGGCACTTCGCGCCGCCGGCGATTTTGATTGGATCGGAATTCATCACGCCGAACCGCTTCAGGAACTTCCGGAATCCCAGTTCGAAGCGGTTGTCAAAGCACCATACGATCGCCGCATCGCAGTGGTATTTTTCCCGTGCTGAATCGAAGTGGAATACCTTCTTCATAGCTGCCTCTTCAGGCACTGTAGCACGCGCCATGATGTCTCTGGCCGTGCGGCGGCCGTGCTATCATTTCCGCGGAGATTTCCATGCAGGCCGGTCCTTCACTGAAGAAATGGCTCGAATTTGCGCCAAAGCCCAAGCCTCTCGCCGGCGGAATGCAATGGCACGTCTTTCTGAGCTACCGGTCGGTGAACCGGTCGTGGGTGCTGCGGCTTTATGACATCCTGCGGCGCCTCGGTTACGAGGTGTTTCTCGATCAGTATGTGCTGGCCGCCGCGGCGCCCCTCGCGTTAACGCTGAGCCAGCATTTGGACCAGAGCGCATCGGCAGTGATGATCTGGTCGAGCGCGTTCGAAGATTCGGAATGGTGCAAGCGGGAGTTCAACGCACTCGATCACAAGGAGACGTCGCAAACCGGCTTTCGCTACGTGATCGCGACGCTCGATTCCACTGTGCTGCCGGGCTTTGCCGCGGCGAAGATCAACGTGGATTTCTCCTCGCAGAAACAGGGACCGGATGGGAGCGGGTTGTTGAAAATGTTGTACGGGCTATCGGGTGAGCCGCTACCGGCCGAGGCGGTGAAACTGGCGGCTCAGGTCGATGAAGAGTCCAAAATTGCCCTCGCGGAGATCCACTCGGCACGCACAGCGGGGGACCAAAAGCGATTGGTCGAGCTTTCGCACTGGGAAGCGGCGAACGCGCTGATCGCTCTCGATCAGGAGCAAGCCGCCCTGGAAATTTTGGGCAGAGTGGAGTCGATGTTTCCGAAGGGGTTTTGCACAAAACAGATACGCGGCTTGGCGCTGGCTCGTATGGGCGACGTGCAAGAAGCACAGATCGTGCTTCGCAGCGTATTTGCGCACATTCCGGAATAGCGACGAAAACGAACATTATGGTCATCGCATTGGCAGGCCGGCGGATCGACGCTCCGGATCAACCGGGCCGGTTCCCCGCGAAGAACGAAGCCGTAGTTGCGGAGCGAATCCGGCGATTCATCGGGGAGCACCAACCATTAGCGCTCGTCAGCTCGGCGGCATGCGGCGCCGACATCCTCGCGCTCGAAGCCGCCGCGGCCCTTGGAATCCGCCGGCGTGTGATCCTGCCGTTTGCGCGCGAGGAATTCCGGAAAACTTCTGTGACCGACCGGCCCGGCGACTGGGGCGAGCGCTACGACCGCTTGCTCGACGAAATCGAGCGCCACCAGGACATGATCGCCGCCGGTCACTCGAAGGACGAAAAGGGCGTCTACGTGCGCACCAATGAAGCGATCCTGGATGAAGCGATCGCCCTCGCGCGGGAATCCGCCGTAAAAGCGGCGGCCGTCATCGTTTGGAACGGTGAGTCTCGTGGCGCCGAGGATGTGACGGCCGCGTTCGCCGATCAAGCCCGCGCGCGAGGTATGGAAGTTTTCTCCATACCCACGTTGTAGCGGGGCCGTTGCGCCAAGTTACAAGTCGTCGATCGCGAGCGACAACGTCGAATTCTTCCACGCCTCGCCGAATTCGCGCTTCACCCACTCCACGCCGGCGTCCTTTTGCTGCGCCCTGAGCGACTCGAGCAGCCCGAACAACGACCGTCCGTTGCGCGGATTTTGGCGCAGATCTTCCCGAAAGACCGCTTCGGCTTCGTCCGCGTTGCGGTTGCGAAGCAGCGCCCCGCCCAGCGCTTCACGCACAGAGTAATGCCACTCGGGCGGCTCCATATATTTCAACCTGTCCTGCAGCTCGACGGCCCGGCGCCAATGTGCGATCTCCGCTTTCCGGTCGCCCCTGGCCCGGCTGATTCGTGCGTCGAGGTCGGCGAGGCCAACCGCCAGCACGTCACGAGACGCATTGATCATGAGCGTTTCGCCCTCGGGAACGCGCCCTGCCATTGCCTCCATCCGTTCGCGCTCCGCCAGAGCGTTACCGGTCTTTCGCTTTCCTAGAAACGCCAGGCCGCGGGCGTAGCGGTACATCGCCTGCAAATAAGCGTTCTTCTCGCGAGGCTCGGGCTGCGCGAGCATCTCGTCCCACTTGCCAAAACGCGTCAGAAC
>JBOGMR010000449.1:0-3210 GCA_050746825.1 Bryobacteraceae bacterium
ACGACAGACGCGACCCAAAATGACAAATCCAGGCCGTAAGCCTGCATCAACGCCCACACCGGGATGATCTGCAGTACCAGGTACGCCAGGCTTGCAAGCGATGCTACCGCTATCGTTCGCCGGTTTCCCATCACGTGAATCCCCTCAATCACATGACGCAGGAAGCCGGGCAGATGCGAGCGGCGCGAGGCCCAATCTACAGCTCGCCGCCGGCTGGCGATCACTACCAGCAGAACGGCAAGGATCGCGAAGCCCACTCCGAGCAGCGTACCTCCGTGCGCGGCCTTCGGTACCAGAACGATTGTGATAGCGAACCCGAGGACAAGCCAGAGGCCTTCGAGAATACGCTCCCACGCGGCGGACGAGAGCGCCATCGACATCGGGATGTCGTTCCACAGCCCCAGCAGGTAGCAGCGGATCAACTCGCCCGGCCGCAGAGGCAGAATCTCGTTGGCATAAAGGCCGATGTAGATGGCCTGCACGGCCCGCCAGAAACCCGCACGCGCTACGGGCCGCAGCAGGACGGTCCAACGCCATCCGCCGCAGAGGTAGATGGACAAATCCGAAACGACGGCGATGGTCACGAAGCGCCAATCCAGCGCAACGAAGTCCTGCAGCGCTTCTTTGAGTTTGAAATCCTTAAAAACCCAGATCAGGCTGACGATGGACACCACATAACAGAGCGTGGGCATCAACCAGCGTGGCAGTCTCCTGCGCGTCGAATTCCCCGGTTCTCCCGTCATGAGACAAGGTTGAGACCTATGCTCCTATGATAGCGTCAAAAGCTGCGTACCCCCATGGCGACCACGTCGTCAACCCTCTGGGTTTCCTTTACCACGAACGGCTCTCCGTATCGCACACCGATCAGATTGCCGTAGAACCTGGCCACCGCGCCGAGACGCTCCCGGATCTCCTGCTCGCCAGGGAACAGGCCCGATCCCTCTTCCACCGCTCCGTACTGCGAACGATAACTCAGCAGCGCCGCCATCCGGCGTTCAAACTGCGTCGAGATATCGACGACGAAAGACGGCGGGACGTTAGCATACAACGAAGAGTAAATGACCTTATCCGGACGGTGTGGTTCGGTGTAGTCGTCCAGTTTTTTCAGCCCCGCCAGAAAACAGGCCTCGTAGGCCATTTCACCGGCTCGATAGTGATCCGGGTGACGGGCCTCCCAGTAGGGAATGATCACCGTTCGGGGCCGCATTTCGCGGATCTTCAAGGCCAGCGACATGCGAACGCTGATCGTGTTCTCGAGCCGCGCGTCGGGAAAGTGCATATTGGAGCGGCACGCCAGCAGCAGATGGCGGCCGGCCTCGCCGGCTTCGGCCAGGCGCTGCTCCGGGGTTCCGCGCGTCCCCATATCGCCGGCAGTCAGATCGAGCACGCCGGTGCGGTAGCCCATTTCCGCCGCTTTGATGAGCGTGCCGCCGCAGGTCTGTTCGACGTCGTCGGGGTGCGCGGCGATCGCCAGCAGATCCAGGCTCACGAGCGCGCCCTCAGCTTCTTCAGGAACTCTTCGACAGTCAGTCTGTACTTGAACGCTTTGGTTCCGTCGATTGCGACCACAGGCACTTCTTGGTCATAGAGCCGCCGCAGTTCCGAGTCGCCGTCGATGTCGATTTCGTCGAGGTCGAACGCAGCCCGGCGTCGCGCGGCAGACAGCACCGCTTTCGCCTCCTCGCAGAGATGGCAGCCGGCGCGAGTGTAGAGAGTCACGCGCATCACCAGCTCAGGTCGCGGCGCCGGCGATAGCGCTCGTGCGTGGGGATAAGCAGAATGAGCGCCATGCCCGCCAGGAATCCGCCGATGTGCGCGAACCACGCCACGCCGCCGCTCGATGCGTGGGAATAGCCGATGCTGCCGACGCCATTGAAGAACTGCAGCGCAAACCAGTAGAGCAGAAGCAGCACCGCGGGCACCTCAATGGTCGTGAAGATGATGATGATGGGCACCAGCGTGATAATGCGCGAGTGCGGGAACTTGATCATGTAGGCGCCCATGACGCCCGCGATGGCCCCGCTCGCGCCGACCGTGGGTATGCGCGAGCCTGCATTCATCGTGTACTGGACGAACCCCGCGGCCACGCCGCACAGCGCGTAGAACAGCAGGTACTTGCCGTGACCGAGGATGTCCTCCACGTTGTCGCCGTAGATCCAGAGGAACCACATGTTCCCGATCAGATGCATCCACCCGCCGTGCAGAAAAATCGACGTGATCAGGGAAATGGAGTCGAAGCGCGCGGGAATCATCGCATAGCTGTAGATGAAGTGATTACGCGCGTACGGCTCGAGCGAGATTTGATACAGAAACACCATCACGTTTACCGCGATGATCGCCGCAGTGACCACCGGGGTCGAACGGCTCGGGATGGTGTCTCGAAGGGGAATCATTGGACTGCGCTGTGCGAGCGGGTTTCAAATTCCGGGTGGGAACGCCGTTCGGCGCGCGCCATCAACGCCTTGGCGTCATCGAGACCTTTAATTCCGCCGCGGGCGCCGATCGCCGTGCAGTTGAGCGCCGCCAGCGCGTTGGAAAGATCGAGGGCCTCCCGCATCTCCATGCCCTGTAGCACACCGTAGCAGAACGCCCCATGGAAGACATCGCCCGCGCCCGTGGTATCGACGCAGTTCACAATGAAAGCAGGGGAATAAACGAAGCGGCCGTTTTCGAGCGCCAGTGCGCCGTATGCGCCCAGCGTCATCGCGGCCACGCGCATCTTATATTCCTGCTGGATCATTTCGAGCGCGCGGAACGGATCGCGATGGCTGGTCCACTGAATGGGGAACTCGGAGCTGGCAATCAGGTAGTCGACATGCGGCAACACGCGGTCGAAGCCGTGGTAGATCGTGTCGACGTCGACGGTGACCGGAATGCCGGCCTGCCGGGCGATGCGAGCCGCGTGCTCGACAGCGGGTGTGTCGTGTCCGTCGATATGGAGCAGTCGCGCGCAGGTGATCTGCTCGGGCGCGATCTCATCGGGCGAGACCCGCAGACAGTCGTCGCGCCGCCACAGCACCGTCCGCTCGCCGGTGGTCCTGTCGATAATGATGTACGCGGACTGATTCGGGCACCCCTGGCGAACGTGCACGTGATCGAGATTGATGCCCGACGTGAGGAGGCTCTGCATCTGAATCCGGCCGCGTTCGTCATCGCCGAGGGTCCCGATGTATTTCGTCCGCAGGCCGAGACGCGCGCACGCCACCATCG
>JBOGMR010000450.1:0-3431 GCA_050746825.1 Bryobacteraceae bacterium
GTGTTTGGCGGTTGCGCGCCAAACCTGATGTGAATGCCAAGGGTAATTGAGTGGATATGAGTTCCGGCGGCTTCCGGCTAAGGACGAAGAAAGCTGCATCGCGAACGTCGTCACGTCGCTGCGCAACGCGGGCAGTGCGCAGAGGGCCAATTGATCCTATGAAGAAGCAGATCCGTTTGAACGCGCTTGACATGAACTGCGTGGGTGGCACTCCCGGCCGGTGGCTTCATCCTGAAGATCAAACTGGCCGTTACAACACGCTCGACTACTGGACGGAACTAGCGAAATTGCTGGAGCGCGGCTTGTTCGACTCCTTATTCATCGCGGATATCTTCGGCGTCGACGATGCGTACGGAGTGAATGCCGATGAGGCGTTTCGCAATGCCGTCGAGCTTCCCGTGAATGATCCTTTCTGGTGGCGCCAGCTACACCTTGAGCTTCGCGCGGAGGGCGCAGTCGCGCTCGCTCCCCGCTGATTGACATAGGGAGATCGACTGGATCACAGACTTGCCCTGCGCGAACCCATAGTAGAAGCCCACCGCGAAGTGCGCGTTCAGCGTCACGTCCGTGCTCACGTCATACAAATTCGCCAAGCCTCGCGCGCGGTTCGCCGGCCGCGACTGATAACCGAACGTTCAGGGCTGGAACGCGCCGCCGCCGGCGTACCACAGGTCGTTCTGGTTGGCCAACCGCAGCGCGTGCACCTCGCTCTTCACCGTCACTCCTGCGTGCGGGCGAATCGTCAGCATGCCGAAGGGGTCTTCATTGTTCATCATGTTGAAGAACGGGAATCGCGCGAACGGCCGCGCCGTCGGCGGATCTGGAAAAACGTGCCGTGCTTCCGGTCGCCGGCATCGCCGTCGCCGCTGCCGTAATAGTAGCCGGCTCGCAGCCACGGCTTCAGCCTCGGCAGAATTTTTGGCTGGATGCCGCCTTCGATGTCAACCATGCCGGCGCGGTGATCGAGCGCGCCCCAAGTGCGCGCCATACGTGCCGAGCCGGACATTTCCGGCGTCCAGCGTTCGGACCGGAACGGGCCGGTTGTCCTGTTTCAGGATGCGCCGCCAATCGTGATAATAGATCCCGAACACGCGCCACTCACCGGTATTCTTCCCGGCCTGCACCAGCCCGGTAGCAGACGCGTACGCAAAGCCCGTCTTCATCCATCCCCAGCCATCCACCTGAAAGACGCCGCGCGTGGGGAACGCGCCGATCAGCGTGTAGTTGATCTTCGGCTTGTTGTAGATGTAGTGGAATCCGTCGAAACTGCGCATCACGTGCATGAACACAAAACGGACCGAGCAACCGCTGGTGCACGAGCTAGCTAACAGCCCGTGGTCGAAATCCCGAAAGACCCCTTGCTTACGCGCGCGGCTCAGTAGAATGACCACGTTGCAGAGCCGCGGCCGTGAGGGAGCGGTTTTTACCACGGGCGGCTAGAGTCGCGATGTACCGGTGTGAGCACCTATTAGTGCCTTTACATTATCGCTGCGGACGTTCTTTCGAGCGATAATCAAACACTGGCTCCTGTTCCCGATGAAACTGCGCAGACTGCTACTCCCACTATCCGCGATCGCTCTACTGGTTGTTGCTTGGCAAGTCGCTGTTGCCTACAGCACCGAATCGCTTATCCCGGGACCTTGGGCTGTATTTCTCGGCATCGTGGAGCTGGCCGGGAAGGGGCTGCTGTTGAAGTACGTAGTGGCGTCGCTCTTCCGTGTGACCTGGGGCTACCTGGCGGGAGTGCTGCTGGGGATTCCCTTCGGGTTGATGCTTGGGTGGTACCATCGCGGCGAGCGGGGGGTTAATCCTCTGATTCAAATTCTGCGGCCGATCTCTCCGCTCGCCTGGATTCCGATTTCGATCCTCTGGTTCGGGGTGGGCGATCTGGCTGCCGTCTACTTGATCTTCATGGCATCGTTCCTCCCGATGACCGTGACGGCAGTCAACGCAGTGCGCAACATCGCGCCGGTGCACTTGAACGCCGGCCGCAACTTCGGTTTGTCGGAGTCGCAATTGATCATGCGCGTTTTGTATCCTGCGGTGATGCCGCAGTTGATCGTCGGGTTGCGGATCACGCTCGGCATCGCCTGGCTGGTGGTGGTGGCCGCGGAGATGATCGCGGTCAACTCGGGATTGGGATTCCTCATCGTCGACGCCCGGAACGCAGGCAATCGTTACGATCTGGTGATCGCCGGAATGGTGATGATCGGACTGGTCGGACTGGTTCTGGATGCCGGCATGAGAAGTCTCGAGAAGCTGAAATCGTTGCGTTGGGGTTACGCGGAGGCTTAAATGAGTCATGGAGTGTCGGCGGCAGCAGTCACTACAGCCGTGAAAACGAAATTGAGAGTTCGCGGCTTGGGAATGACGTTCAAGCGCGACGGCAACGAGGTCGAAGTTCTGGATAACATCGACCTGGAAGCGCGCGAAGGCGAGTTCGTTTGCATCCTGGGCCCTTCGGGCTGCGGAAAGTCGACACTGCTCAACATCGTCGCAGGCTTTCTGCGTCCGTCGAGCGGCGCCGTCGAGATCGACGGCCAGCCCGTGAACGGCCCGGATGCGCGCCGCATCTTCGTGTTTCAGGAGCGCGGGGTGTTTCCGTGGCTCACAGTCGAAGGCAACATTGGATTCGGGCTGTTCAAACTCTCGAAAGACGAGCGCGAGCAGCGTATCCAGCACTACATCAAGCTGGTCGGCCTGACGGGCTTCGAGAAAGCTTATCCGCAGGAGCTGTCGGGCGGCATGAAGCAGCGGCTTGAAGTGGCCCGAGCGCTGGCGGTCAACCCCGACGTGCTGTTCCTGGACGAGCCGTTCGGCGCGCTCGACTCGATTACGCGCCTCATCATGCGCGGCGAGCTGCTGCGGATTTGGGAAGCGGAGAAAAAGACGATTCTGTTTGTTACGCACGACATCGAAGAATCGGTGCAGCTCGCCGACCGCATCATTGTGATGACGGCCAGGCCGGCGCGGCTGCGCCGCATTGTAGAGATCGACATTCCGCACCCGCGAGACATCAGCTCGCGGCGGTATCTCGAGCTCCGCGACGGCATCTTCGAAGAAATCGGCCTGGCCCACAAAGTCTGATGAAACGCTGGGAATCATACGTCTGGCCGCTGCTGGCTGTGGGCTTTGTCCTCGCGCTCTGGCACTTCGGAGTGGTGTGGAGCAAGACTCAGGTGTTTCCGTCGCCGTTCGACATTCAGAAGGGCATGGCGGAGCTGATCCGCAAGGGGCTCCTGGCAAGATACACGGGCGACTCTCTGCTGCGGGTCGCGGCCGGCTATCTGACGGCTGTTGTGCTCGGAATCCCGATCGGTCTCCTGCTCGGATGGTATCCACGAGCCGCTGAAGCCGCCAATCCGTTGATCCAGATGATGCGGCCCATCAGCCCGCTGGCGTGGATTCCGCTCGCCATCGTTTGGTTCGGC
>JBOGMR010000451.1:0-3078 GCA_050746825.1 Bryobacteraceae bacterium
GCTCGTCATCCTCCGACGAATCGTCGAACGAACGCCGGATTCGCCGTTCCAGCTCCGGCGTGAGCTCGGTCCGGCGACTGGCCTCCCGCCCGAACAGGCGGCGCCAGTTCATTGCGCTCTGGTCAGGAAAATCGGCAGCCCTGTCTTGTTGTTGTAGCTCGGCCGGTAGCGCTCTACGTTGTACATCGTCTCGATGTGCACCCGGCGCGGCCCCAGTTTCGGGTCGGGAATTCCGACGTCCTTGTAACACCCCTCGGAAATCGCCATCATCACGCCCTTCTTGCCCTGGTCGATGCAATCCACCGCCATGCCCGCGAACGTCGACGCCACCATCTTGTCGACGAAGTCCGGACTGCCGCTGCGCAGGTCGTAGGTCAGGTCGCTGACGGTTGTCTCCTCTTTGAGAATCTTGTGCACGCACTCCGCAAGGTCCTCGCCCACGTTGGCCTTCTTCTTGTGGCCGAACATGTCCGCCTCACCCTTCATCTGAACCTTGTAGCCTTCCCACTCGGCGCCTTCCGAAAGCACGATCAACGCGTAGTTGCTCGGGTTGCTGCGCTTGTCGGTCATCAGCAGTTCAAAAAGTTTATCGAGCTTGAACTTGTATTCCGGAATGCAGCAGCGCATCGACGTCACGTACGCCGTGTACAGCGCCGTATAGCCGGCATCGCGTCCGAAAATCCTGAAGATGCCGATGCGCTCGTGCGAGCCGATCGTCGTGCGCTGCCGCTCGATGGCCTCTGTGGCGCGGCTGATCGCGGTCGAAAAACCGATGCAGTACTCCGTATTGCGCACGTCGTTATCCATCGTCTTCGGAATCGCGATCACGTTGACGCCGTACTTGTCCAGCGTCGCCGCGTAGCTCAGCGTGTCGTCTCCGCCGATCGCTACCAGATAATCGAGCCCCAGCTTCTCGATGTTCTTGAGTACGAACGGTGACACGTCGTACGTGCCCTTATCGGACGGGGTCAGCCCGGCCGGCGCCAGGTGCGGCGGCAGCGTCTTCATCTTCGACGGATTGGTGCGCGAGCTGTGCAGGTACGTGCCGCCGGTCCGATCGATGGTGCGCGTGTTGTTGCGATCGAGCTTCAGGACATAACGCGTTCGGCTCGCCTCGTCATCCATATTGAGATGCGTGAGCCCTTCCCATCCGCGCCGGATTCCGATTACTTCGGCGCCCATCTCCGAGCTGCGATAGACCACTGTTTTGATGACGGCATTCAGTCCGGGGACATCGCCGCCCCCGGTGAGGATGCCGATGCGACGTACTGGCACGAAGGCTCCTTGTGGGTTGGTGTAGTCCCTCATTATACCGTCGCCTCGCGGGCCGTTCTGCGACCTGCCGGCGGGAAATGTCGGAACCGATCGCCGGCTCCAGCGTATTAGTTTCTCAGGAGGGCTCGTGGTGTCGTTCGGAGGTCAAATCAAGCATGTCGTGCGCAGGCTGATGCGGGCGCCGATGTTCACAACCATTACGCTGATCACGCTCGCGCTCGGGATTGGTGCGAACACCGTCATCTTCAGCGTGGTGAGCGGAGTCTTGTTGAAGCCGCTCTCCTATCCTGATCCGGAGACGCTGGTCGCCGTCTGGCAAACGGCATCGGGTATCGGTCTTCCGAACGTCAATGCTTCGCCCTCGACCTACTTCACCTATCGCGAGGAAAGTCAGACGTTCCGCGACATCGGCATCTGGGCGGGCGGGTCGCCGAGCGTCACGGGAGTTGGCGAGCCTGAACAGGTCGAGTCGCGATCAGTGACCGAAGGGGTTCTGCCGATTCTCGGCGTGCAGCCGATCCGCGGCCGGTGGTTCACTGCCAAGGATGATTCGCAGGGGAGTCCGGAGACCGTAATTCTGAGCTCCTCCTATTGGGAGCGGAGATTTGGCAGCGATCCGTCCGCCATCGGGCGAACGATTCTGGTGGACGGGCGGCCGCGCGAAATCATCGGCATTATGCCGAAGAGTTTTCGATTCCTGAACTCCCGGCCATCGCTTTTCTTGCCGATGCGGTTCAACCGCAACGACGCATTTATCGGCAACTTCAGCTTCCAGGCGATCGCGCGGCTCAAGCCGGGTATGACCATCGCGCAGGCCAACAGCGACGTGGCTCGCATGATTCCGATGTTGCCGCAGAAGTTTCCCCCGGCCAAAGGAATGAGCCTGGCGATGTTCGAACAGGCGAAGTTCGGGCCGGACGTGCGACCGCTGATGCAGGAGGTCGTTGGCGATGCCGGACAAGTGCTATGGGTCTTGATGGCGACGGTCGGCATGGTTCTGTTCATCGCTTGCGCCAATGTCGCCAACCTGCTCTTAGTGAGAGCCGAGGGACGACAGCAGGAACTGGCGGTGCGCGCCGCACTGGGAGCGGGCTGGTCGCGGATTGCCCGCGAGCTTTTGTTCGAGAGCGTACTTCTCGCCTTGGTCGGCGGCGCGCTGGGTGTGAGCGTGGCAGCGGGCGGTCTTCGGCTGCTGAAAGCGCTTGGGCCCGCGGATCTTCCGCGCCTTGACGAGATCTCCCTCGATCCTTCGGTGCTGCTGTTCGCGCTCGCCGTCTCGCTGGCCGGAGGCCTGCTGTTCGGACTGATGCCCGTCATCAAGTACGCGGGACCGAGTCTGGAAACGGTTCTCCGGAGAGGCGGCCGCACATCGAGCGAGGGCAGAGAAAGACACCGGGCCCGAAGCACGCTGGTCGTGGTGCAAGTGGCGCTGGCGCTTGTGCTGCTGGTTGGATCCGGACTAATGATTCGCACTCTGCAGGCTCTCAAGCGTATACAGCCAGGGTTCACGCAGCCGGAAGAGATCCTTACGTTTCGCATTTCGATTCCGGGTGCTCATGTGCGCGAACCGGAACGCGTCGCGCGAATCTATCACGACATGCTGCAGAAGATCGCGACGATTCCGGGCGTGACTTCGGCCGGTCTTTCCAACTCCATCACAATGGACGGAGCGAACAACAACGACCCACTATGGCTCGAAGACCGGCCCGATTCCGGCGGAAAACTGCCGCCGATCCGGCGCTTCAAACACATCTCGCCGGACTTCTTCCGGACCATGGGCAGTCCGCTGGTGGCAGGCCGCGA
>JBOGMR010000452.1:0-4468 GCA_050746825.1 Bryobacteraceae bacterium
CGATTCTGGTGCACGCCGAGCAGGGTCTCGGCGACACGATCCACTTCGCGCGCCTGATTGGGCAAGTGGCCGCGCGCGGCGGGCGCGTGGTGTTTGAGGTGCAGCCCGAGTTGCTGCGCTTGATGCGCGGACTCGAGGGAGTCGCCGAACTTGTGGAGCGGGGCGCGGAGCTGCCGCGTTTCGATTGTCACTCGCCCTTGCTCAGCCTGCCTCGATCGCTCGGCCTGCGCGTCAATACCATCCCGGCACAGGCGCCGTATCTTGCCGCGGAGCCTGCGCTGGCCGAACGCTGGCGAACGCTCCGCCGGGCCGGTTGCCGTCACATCGGGTTGGTGTGGGCCGGCAATGCGTCGCACGCCAATGACGCCAACCGCTCGATCGCTTTGGCGAAACTCGCGCCGCTCGCCGGTATTCAAAACGTCGAGTGGTTTTCGCTGCAAAAGGGTTCGGCCGCCCGGCAGGCGCCCCCCGCGGGCCTGAACCTCCGTGATCTCGCGCCGGAGCTCCACGATTTTGCCGGCACCGCGGCGGCGATCGTAAACTTCGACCTGGTGATCACCGTGGACACGGCCGTCGCGCACCTCGCGGGCGCTCTCGGCGTTCCGGTTTGGGTGCTGCTGCCGCACTCGCCGGACTGGCGCTGGCTGCTCGATCGCGACGACTCGCCGTGGTATCCCATGCGCCTGTTCCGTCAATCGGCGCCCGGCGATTGGGACGGCGTATTCGCGCGCGTGGTAGAGAATCTCGCCCCCGCCACAGCCGAAGCCGCCCGCGGTCCTGATCCATCCAGACTCCGGCATCGCGCGGTGGTCCGATCCGTCGCAGACCGAGGGCCAGTGGGATCGGCCCGCGTCGATCGCCGCCGGCTTCATCCCCGCAGGCTCGGCCGTGCTCGATCTCGGCTGCGGCGCCATGGCGCTTGAACGCTTCCTGCCCACCGGTTGCACGTATTCGCCCTGCGATCTGGTTCGTCGCGATGAACGCACTCAGGTGTGCGATTTCAACCGCGGCCAGTTCCCGGACGCATCCCGCGCCACATTCGCCGCCGTGCTCGGTGTTCTCGAATACGTGCACGATTGGCAAGGCTTCCTGCGAAAGCTGCGCGGGCTCAACCTACCCGCGGTCATCACCTACTGCCCGGCCGATCTCAGCGGTCTCGACCGCGCCGCGCTCGGTTGGGTCAATCACGCGGATTTGAAGGCTCTCGTCGATGCGCTCCACGAGGCGGGTTTCTCGATCCGAACCTCGCAGCGCATCGATGCACACCAGGTCTTGCTGCGCCTGTCTCCGGATCCGTCTCTCGCGCGGCTAACCAGGCGTGTCGCCGTGCTGTCGTACAACAACATCGGAAACTTCGGCGACCGCCTCGGCTTCCATCTCCTCAACTCGATTCTGCCCGCCGGCGCCGAAGTCGCGTATTCGCATTTCAGTCCTTGGGATATTCCCGCCGGGCCGTTCGACCTGGCGGTAATCGGCCTTGGCAACAGCCTTTTCAAGCCGGTTCTCACCGGCGAGCTGATTGCGTTTGTCGAGCGGGTTCCGAAGGCGATCGGCATTTTCGGCACGCAATACCGCGAGTCGATCGACACCGCCAGGCTCACGCGCCTGGTGGACCGGCTTGCGATTTGGCTGGCGCGCTATGAAGAAGACGTCCTCCTCTATGGCCGGGGCCGCAACAACGTGCTGCATCTGGGCGACTGGCTGATCGGCCAGTTCCCGATGACGCGTTGGACGCTCGACGAGCGGCTCGCTGTGGGCCGGGAGGTCCTCGCAGATCTGCCGCTCGACCGCATGACGCAGCGCATCCAGCGGTATCGCGAAGTGGTGTCGGAGCGCGTGCACCCGCTGCTTTGCGCGCAGACCTCCGCCGAACGCGTCGCCTACCGCGAACAACGGGAAGACGGCACGCGCACAGGCGCATCCGGCAAATTCCGCTCGCTGTTAATGGATGTCTTCGGCCGCACCTGGCCGGAGGACGTCTGGTTCGAGGTCAACCGCGACGCGGTGGCAAGTTACCGCGCCCGCGTTCTGGCCATGTTGGCCGAACTGCCTGTGGTGATGAAATCGCTGCTCGGCGAATGAGCCGCGAGCTCCGCGGCGGCGAGTCCCGCGATGGCGGCGATCCAAAGCGCGTTCGCCGGCACGTACCAGTGAAAATCCACGGCCGAGTGCGCCAGAATTCCGGCCAGTGAAGACGCCAGCGCGGCGCTCCAGGCGGCGCCGAGTCCGGGCGAACTCCAGGCCTGGCGCAGGAGCGCGCCGATCAGCGCAAACAGCGGTCCGAATAGCAGCAGGAGGCCGATCGCGCCCGACTCGCACAGCACTTGCAGATAGTCCGAGTGGGCCTCGAGCCAGCGCAGTTCGCTCGGCTCGGTCCGCACCGTAGGATAAAGCGACGGAAATGCGCCCGGCCCCCAACCCATCAACGGACGCTGCTTGACGAGCTGCCAGGTGTCGCGCCAGATCGTGAGGCGTCCCTCGGCAGCAATGTAGCCGGGGCGCGCCAGATCCGTGAACCGCTGTCCGACCGGAGCGAGGCCGATCCACGCCCCGTACGCGAGCGCGGCGGCAGTGACGCCTCCGAGCCACGCCGCGCGAATACGCCCGCGTCCTTTCACGGCCAGATACGATCCGAACGACAGCAACGCCAGGCCTGCGCATGCCAGGCCCATGCGCGACCGCGAAAAAATGAGCCCGAGCAGCAGCAGCGCCGCCAGGGCCGATGCGACCGGAACTCGCGCTTTCCGCGACAGCATCGGGATCACGGCCAGCGCCAGCGCCGGGGCGAGCGCCATCGTGAGCAGTCCCGCGAAATGGTTGTGATTGAGATAAGTGCCGCGCGCGTCCGGCTCCTGGTTGACGAGATGCTGCCACAATCCGAAGCCGCTCTGGGCCGCCGCGAGGCTGATCAGTCCGAGGCCCAACACCTTGCCGCCGCCGCGTTTCACGCAGGCGTAGGCGATCGCGGCTGCGGCCACGTACGCGCCCCATTGCGCCAGATAGTAGGCCGAGCGCGCCGGCGCCGCGCTGCGCGGAATCGACGCCGCCACGTACAGCAGAAACACCGCCGGCCAACGCACAAACCGGAGCAGATCCTGTTTGCTTATGATGAGCGCGGCGGGAATCACCAGCAACGAAACCGCCGCCCCGGCGCCCGACCACACCAGCGCCGGCGTCCCCCCTCGCGCGATGACGGCGGTCGCGAGCAGCAACAGGAGCGCCCACTCAGTAAGGCGCGCCGTCACTGCACGCGTGCCCGGCACTGGACCTGGAGACGCTGGCTCATACGGTCACGATAGCAAATGACCCCGTTCTGGAGTTTGCCCATTCTCGTGGCGGCGCTTGGTGCGGTAGATTACCGGCTGGTTGTTGCCCTCGATTAGGATGACACTCCGCACTGAACCGCGACCGTCGGGAGCGGCTGCCACTCACTTACGCTCGTGGTTCTGCGTCAGTTTTTGTCACCTTATTACGCGATCCTCAATAGGCTCACACAGGGACTACAACAACATCGATGTGAGAACGGTGCAAGCGTTGGGGAGCCAAACCAGGCGCCCCAAACGGCGATCGCCTCGACGTGCTCATCACTCTCGCGGGAAAGCCTACGAGCGCGCCGGCTACCCGATTGATCCTCCCAACCCAATCGACGCAATCCGGTTCCGGCTCGATCAGCAGGGACTGGACAACCGCGCACGGATCGGAGTTAATCGGCTCATCCGGCCGGCCAAAACGTCGGCGAAAGCCCGCCGCGTCGGGCCCATTCCGAGCCCGTTCCGGCTCGCCGGTCTGGCTGCTGGCTTTTCTTCCATTCCATTTGCATGTTGCCGCCCACTTCTGTTACTATCCTGATTGGCTTGGAGATCGATCCTTCCACTTGCACACGCACCAAAAATCCAACCAAATGGAGTGAACAACATCACTGAATGAGCTTTACTGTATTTCTTGGCAACCTTCCCACTTGGGTGACCGCGGATGACATCAAAGGATGGCTCACTGCGGAAGACCTCGTAGCGGATTCCGTCAAGGTCATCCGCAATCATGAAACCCAGGAGTCAAAGGGCTTCGCGTTCGTCGAAGCTCCTACTGCGGACGAGATGCAGGCGATCATTCGCCGCTTCGATCGGGCGCCCCTGGAAGATAGGCTGCTGCGAGCCAATCCGGCCCAGCCAAGTAAGCCGAAGGGCGGCAAGACCCCTCCCGTTCCGGAACGCGGGCCTCGCACCGAGGCGCCTCGAGCCAACGACGGGAAAGTCCGGCGGCCCAATAATAAGACAAAGGACCATCCGCCGAAGAGCGCTTTCGCTACCGAGCTGGCCAAAGCGTTGTGACGATCTGGGGCGGCCGTCGACGGCGTTAACCTCTCCGAAGAGTTTCCTCCCCTGGACGATGTTCCCGCGGCAAGCTGCGCCGCTCCCGGGCGGCTCTGTATCTGCACGTCGCGTCGCGGCTGATCTCACGCCCGCAACAC
>JBOGMR010000453.1:0-4895 GCA_050746825.1 Bryobacteraceae bacterium
GCGACACTTTGAAGCAGTTATTTATGCACAATTCCTTACTGTGGAGCCACCGCAAGGAGCTCTCGCAGTCCTTAATGACTTAACGTAGTAATACTAGGCTAGGGGTTTCCCAATTAGATCGTATGCAGTGATGACGAATACGTTATCGGGCTCCGAATCGGGAACGTAGATAACACGCAAATACCTGCCTGAGGCTGTCTGACCGAGCGCAATCCTGGAGCCTTCGCGACCGGGCCGATCCTAGCCGGGCTTCTCTAACACGTCAATGACGTCGTCCTCATTTACCTGATGGACCTGATGGTTATGTATGTGCGGCAACCCGGTCATTGGATCAATATAGAATCGCGCTTGCAAGCGTCTCCAACTCATTCTAACGCCGATGCGCCCTGTAGTACGCGCGACCAACAAGCATGCGAAACCGCCGCCTGCCTTCAATTCGATACGTGTTGAAGTCAGCATGGTCCACTGTCAGAATCGTGGACAGGGATTCCCGTTTCGCGAGGTGCACGAGAGTGGCGTCGGCGAAATCCATGGGACGATCCCGACAGCGCGACATCAGGGCATGGATTTGCGATAGTTCCGAATCCTCGATCGTCGCCAGCGCACAGTGCCGGAGTCGACGCTTTCGGACCACCTGCCGTCCTCTCTCTGAGCGATGCCCGTCGCCACTCGCGAATGCGCCCAGGCATTTCAATGCAGCCTGATGGAGCCTGTGTTGTTCCTCGTCCCCAGCGATATCCGCGCTTCCCTCCTTTAGCAATTCGCGGGCGGCGAGATCAGCAACGCGGAAAACGTCCTGCGGCGACGTGAATCGCGCCACTCGCCGTCACGGGCTGGTGTAAGCTGAATGGCAGAAATGTGGTTTTTCAGGCGGACGCTCATCCTCGGTACGGGAGTCGTCGCTGCGGCGCTGCTGGGCGCCCAGGATCCGCCTCGGCCGGCGCAATCCCGCGCATTCCTGGAAAAGTACTGCGTCACTTGCCATAACCAAAAACTCCGCACCGCCGGGCTTGCGATCGACAGTTTGGACGCCGCCACGCCCAGCGCCAACCCGGAGGTGTGGGAGCGCGTGATCACCAAGCTCCGAGCCGGGTCGATGCCACCGCCCGGGTCGCCCCGTCCCGATGCGGCCACGTATCGCGCCGTCGCGAGCTCGCTCGAAAACGAGATCGACCGCGCCTGGACGGCGAATCCCAATCCAGGCAGGATGAACGCGGTCCACCGTCTCAATCGTGCGGAATTCAACAACGCGATTCGCGACCTGTTCGCCATCGACGTCGATGTGAAGCCGCTGCTCCCCGGCGATGAGACTGCCGACGGCAGTTTCGACAACTTCGCGGATGTCCTCTCAATCTCCACGGCTCACCTCGAGCGGTACATGTCCGTGGCCCGTCAAGTCACGCGGCTGGCGGCCGGTCTTCCTCCCGGCGGCCCCCGGATCGAGACCTTCGAGGTCCCGTTGCACGTGCTGCAAGACGACCGGCAGAGCGAAGATCTGCCGCTCGGATCCCGTGGCGGCCTCGCGATTCGCCACCACTTTCCAGTCGACGGCGAGTACCTGATCAGAGTTCGCCTCCAACGGCAGTATCAGGGTTACCTCAAGGGCATGGGGTGGCCGCAGCAACTCGATGTTCGCCTGGATGGCAAGCTGCTGAAGCGATTCACTGTCGGAGGCGCAGCCCAGGGCAGGCCCGCCGCGGCAAGTTACGCCGGCGACGGTGAACCTGGCTTTGCCGGCGATCCGGAGTGGGAAAAGTACATGCAGATCAGCGGTGACGCCGGGTTGGAGGCGCGCGCCGCGGTCGAGGCGGGTCCCCACATCGTGGGCGTGTCGTTCGTGAGGGAATTGTGGGAACCGGAAGGGCTCCCGCAACCGCTGCAACGAGGCAGGGTGATCGCAAACGATCAGGTGTACATGGATCACGCGAATGTGGGATCTGTGCAAATCGGAGGTCCTTATCAGGCCTCTGGCGCCGCGAAGGACACTCCCAGCCGTCGCGCCATATTCGTGTGCGAGCCGCGCCTGAACTCGGAGGAGCGGGCCTGCGCGGCGAAGATTCTTTCGAGAATCGCGCGGCTGGCTTATCGCCGGCCCGCGGCGAAAGCGGATGTCGAAACCCTGCTCAAGTTTTTCGACACCGGCCGCAGCGAGGGCGGAAGCTTCGACAGGGGGATTCAGTTCGCACTCGAGCGGGTTCTGGTGGATCCGGATTTCCTGCTGCGCATCCATCGGGATCGGAATGCCGCGCGACTGGGCGATATCGAGATCGCCTCGCGCCTATCGTTTTTCTTGTGGAGCAGCATCCCCGACGAGCGGCTGCTTTCTCTGGCCGAGCGCGGCGAGCTCACGAATCGGGCGAATCTGGAAAGGGAGGTGCGGCGGATGCTGGCCGACCGGCGCGCGACCGAGGCGCTGGTGGATCATTTCGCCGCGCAGTGGCTGAACCTGCGCCGTGTGCAGGAGGTGGTCGTCGATCCGGTCCGATATCCCAACTATGACGAGAGCCTGTTGCAGGCCTTCCAGCGCGAGACGGAACTGTTCATCGCCGGCAGTCTGCGCGAGGATCGCAGCGTGCTCGCTCTGCTGAACGCGAACCACACCTTCGTTAACGAGCGGCTGGCGCGGCACTACGGGATCCCTGGGATTTACGGCAGCCGCTTCCGGCGCGTGACCGTGCCGGATCGCGACCGGCGCGGCGGGTTGCTCGCGCACGGCGCGGTGCTGGCGGCGACGTCGTACCCGGATCGCACCTCGCCGGTGCTGCGTGGGAAATGGCTGCTGAACAATATTTTTGGATTGCCCGTGCCGCCGCCGCCGCCCGGAGTGGACACCAACCTGGAGGAAAAGCCGGGCGCGGCGCCGGTATCGATCCGCGAGCGGCTGGCGAAACACCGGCAGAATCCGGCCTGCAACAGTTGTCATTCGGCGATCGATCCGCTGGGGTTTGCGCTGGAGAATTTCGACGCAATCGGAGCGTGGCGCACGGTCGACGAATCGTGCAAGCCGGTGGACGCGACCGGCGCGACTGTCAGCGGCGCGAAGGTTGAGGGGCTGGGCGGACTACGGGCGCTGCTGCTCGATCAGCCCGAGCAATTCCCGCGCACCGTGACGGAAAAACTGCTGGCCTATGCGCTGGGGCGCAAACTCGATTTTTACGACCGCCCGGCCGTGCGCAGCATCGTGCGCGACGCCGCGGCGCAAGATTACCGCTGGTCATCGATTATCCTGGGGATAGTGCAGAGTCCGACATTCTTGACGTCGGGATCTCACGGGAGGGCGAATTGAAAGCTAATTCCCTGCCGCGGCGGACGATTCTGCGGGGGCTCGGCGCGACCATTTCGCTGCCGTTTCTCGACGCCATGCTGCCGATACGCGTCCGCGCGGCCGCCAAGCCCGTCCACCGCTTCCAGACGTTCTACGTGCCGAACGGGATGGCGATGGAGTATTGGTCGCCGAAAGGCGAGGGAAGCGCTTTCGAGCTGTCGCCGATTCTCGCTCCGATCGCGCCGTTTCGCAACCAGGTGCTGGTGCTCTCCGGCATCAAAGCGAACTGGAACTACATCCACGCGGGCGCGTCCGGATCGTTTCTCACCGGCACGACTCGCGGCGGACGGAACGAAGTGGAAATCATCGCGGACGTTTCGATGGACCAACTGCTGGCGCGGCGATTCGCCAGGGAGACACAGGTCGCGTCGCTCGAGATCGCGATGGATCCCCCGAACAACGCGGGCGCCTGTACCGGCAATTTGAGCTGCGTGTACACACACACGCTGTCGTGGCGCAGTCCCACCCAGCCGCTGCCCATGGAGTGGAATCCGCGCGCCGTGTTCGAGAAGCTATTTGGCGATACGGGCAGCACCGAGAGGGCAGCGCGTGAAACGAGATTGCGGCAGCACAAGAGTATTCTGGACTCGGTAACGGAGAAGCTGGCGGATCTCAAGAGGACACTGGGACCGCAAGACCAGGTCAAGGTCGATGAATACGCGGATACGATTCGCGACGTGGAGCGGCGGATTCAAAAGGCCGAAGAGCAGCGCGACGTCGAACTGCCGGCCATGGAGCAGCCGCAGGGCGCGCCGCCGGTCTTCGAAGATCACCTGGCGCTGATGCTGGATTTGCAGCTCCTGGCGTTTCAGTCCGATCTCACACGCGTGATTTCGTTCATGATCGGCAAGGAACAGAGCGCTCGCCCGTACCCGCAGATTGGCGTGCCCGAGGCGCACCATCCGCTCTCGCACCATAACAACATTCCGGAGTTGATCGCGCAGATGTCGAAGATCAACCGCTATCACGTCGAGCTGTTCTCGAAGTACCTGGCGAAGTTGCGCGCGACGCCCGACGGCGACGGTTCGCTTCTCGACCACGTCACGATCCTCTATGGCTCGGGCATTTCGAACAGCACGCGCCACTCGGGCGACAACCTGCCGTTGCTGCTGGTGGGCGGCGGCGCGGGACGGCTCAAAGGCGGCCGCCACATCAAGTATTCGGGCGCACCCACGATGGCCAACTTGCTGGTGACGCTGATGGACAAGCTCGACGCGCCGGTAGAGCGCCTCGGCGGCAGCACCGGCAAACTCGCGCTCGATACGTTGTCCGGAGTGTAGGGCATGCGGCAACAGTTGATCCCGCTAGCGCTGGCCGCATTCCTGATGGGCGCGAGCGGCGGCCGGCCGGCGTTGGTTGACGCGGCGCGAAACGGCGACAACGGCGCCCTGCGCGCTCTGCTTCAGAAAAAGGCCGACGTGCACGCCGCCGAAGCCGACGGCGCAACGGCGCTTCATTGGGCAAGCGACCGGGATGACGTAGAAAGCGCCGGCCTGCTGATTGGCGCCGGCGCCAACGTGAACGCGGCCAACGATCTCGGCGTCACGCCGCTTTGGACCGCCAGCCTGAA
>JBOGMR010000454.1:0-4077 GCA_050746825.1 Bryobacteraceae bacterium
GCGCCATACTGAACGGCGGGGAGGGGCTGCCCGTACCGCTCCCACCGCGTTTTCCGCAGTCTGGTAGCGTATTAGAAAGGCATGTTTTTGCGATCGGTGACCCTTTTGGCGCGCAAGCCAAAGCGCGCCTTCGCTCTTGCCGCTATCGTCGCCGGAAGCGCGATCGGCACGGTGTTGCTCCGTGACGTGCCTTTGTTCCAGATGGTCCATTCCAAAGCCCAGGACTTGCACTTCCTGGCGCGAGGCACCCGGCCGGTACCCGACGTCGCGATCATCGCCATCGATCGCAAGACACTTGACCGCTTCCCGGAGTTGATGGTGTTCTGGCATCCTTACTACGCGGAAGCCATTCGCGCGGCAGCGGAAGGCGGCGCCAAGGTCATGGGGCTCGACGTCACTTTCCCGATCTCGGTCGCGCGCTACGAACCCAACCACGATGCCGCTTTGCTCGAGGCCTTTCTCACCACAAAGGACACGATGCCGGTGGTCTGCGCCTTCGTCGCGACCATGCTCGAAAAAGGCGAGGTCTGGGCGGTACCGATTAATATGATGGCCAGCGCGTCGTCGCTCGCGGCGAGCGCGAATCTCACAGTCGACTCGGACGATTTTGTGCGCACTCAGGAGCTGATCGAGAAAGCGCCTGCCTCATTTGCGGAGCCGCTGATCCGCTCGATGTCTTTGCGCGTCGCCGAGAAATTTCGTGGAGCGGAAGCCACATACGAAGGAGGCCGGCTGTGGTGGGGCGGACGGGCGATTCTAACTTCGGCAGACCGCACGATCACGATTAATTACGCGGGCGCCCCTGGTACGGTGCCCTCGGTGCCGCTGGCCGATTTTATCGATGCGGCGCGCGCGCGCAATGCCGCGCAGCTTCGCAAGTGGGTTGGCGGGAAGGCTGTGCTGCTTGGCACGGATTTCATCGAGGACCAGGACCGTCACGCGACGCCGTTTTACAAGGTCTTCGGCGGCGCCAAGTGGCGCAGCGCCGGCGTCGAGGTCCACGCCAATGCGCTGAATACGCTGCTGCGCGGCGAGTACCTGATTCCTGTTTCGAACACCGTTTGCTTTCTTCTGCTGCTCACGGTGGCGGCCATGACCGTCCTGTGCACGATTGCGTTCGCCGCCAGCATGGCCGCAACGTGGCTGATCAGCCTGGTCGCCGCGACCGCTGTTTTTACGCACCTGATGTTTCGGACTGGTGTTCTCGTATCCACGACGGAGTTGCTGCTCGCGCACCTCATTAGCCTGATCGCAGCGATGGCGTTCCGTTTTCTCACGGCCGAGCGCAGTGGCGCGTTCTTTCGCAACGCCATGTCGCTGTTTGTCGGCAAACGGCTGGCCAGTGAGCTGGCCGAGTCCGAAGCGATCTCGCTGTCCGGCACCCGCCAGATGGTGACGATCCTGTTCTCCGACATCCGGGGCTTTACGGCCTTCTGCGAGGAGAAGGACCCGGGCGTCGTGGTGGACTTACTCAACGAATATCTCGGGGGGATGGTGAAGATCATCGTCAACTACAACGGAGAAGTCAACAAGTTCATCGGCGACGGCATCCTCGCGCTCTTCACCAATCACGACGAGGGCGCTGAGCCGGGCGACCACGCACTGCGCGCCGTGCGGTGCGGCATCGAAATGGCGCAGGCGCCCGGCCAGTTCAAGACGGGTGTCGGCGTTCACACCGGCCTGGCGGTGGTGGGCAACGTGGGGTCCAAGGATAAGCTGGAGAATACGGTTCTGGGCGACACTGTCAACCTCGCCTCGCGTCTCGAAAGTCTCAACAAGGAAATGAAGACCCGGTTACTGATGAGCGAGGTCACGCGCGAGATGCTGAACCAGCAGGTGGGCACGGTGTTTGTCGACCAGGTGCAGGTGCGGGGTAAGGCAGTGCCGCTCAACGTCTACACGGCCGACGTTCTCCATGCGGTTCCGATCGAGGTCCTGGGGACGGCTTCCGCGATCGCGGTCGAGACCGTTCCCGCTTCCGCCGCGACCAGCCCGGCAGTGGAGCAGGCTTGATGGTCCGGCGCGCGCTCCTGTTTCTAGTTCCGGCCGCTTGGGCGGTGGCTGAAATTCCCCGCGAGACCGCGCTCGGGCTGTTGCTTGCGCCCGGCGGCGCGAGGCTCATCCGTGCGAATACTCAGTCGGAGATCGGCGCGAAGGCGGGAGACGTTCTCTACGCAGGCGATGCGCTCCGCACGGCCGCTGCGCCAGCCAGCTTTTTGTATTGTCCGGGGCGCACCTCGCAACGGCTGGAGCCGTCCGGCGAAGTTTTGATCGACGCCAGGCAGCTCAAGGTCAAGTCCGGATCGCTGGGTGACCAGAAGCCCGTCGGTTCGTGCTTTCTCCCCACCACTCTGCGCGTGAGTGTCGCCAGCCAGCAGCATTACGGCGTGAGCATGGTGCGCGGCGTGACCGATCCGAAAGACCCGGCATTAGTGCCTCAAGACCAGTGGCCCGCCGGCGCCGCCGCTGAGATCGGTCCGCTCGACAAAGCGATAGCCGTCGACCCGAACGACGCCGCTTCCGTCGTGGCTCGCGCAGCGCTTTTCGAAAAGCACAACCTGAAGCCGAACGCCCTCGCCGATTACCGCAAGCTTGCCGGCGTCTGGAAAGACGCTGTGTGGGTCCGCAGCAAGATCTTCGAGCTACTCGAGGCGATCCATGAAGCTTCCGCGAAGGCAGCCGCCATAGCGCCTACCGGAGGCCAAACGTACGCGCTGATGGTTGGCGTTTCGAAATACCAACGCCTGCCGCAGGAACAGTGGCTGCAGTATGCACACGCCGACGCCGAGCAGTTTGAGCAGCACGTTCGCAGTCCCCGTGGCGGTGGAGTTCCGCCCGAGAACATTCTGACGCTCACCGACGAAAAAGCCACGACAGCGCGGCTGCGTAACGCCTTCCAGACTTTCCTCAAGGCTCGCGCAACCAAGAACGACACCGTCATCGTGATGATCGCCGGACACGGCGTCGTCGAGGTTCCGGGCAGCAAGGGCGCCTACATCCTGACGCACGACGCCGACGTACAGGATCTGGCGCAGACCGCGCTGCCCATGGTGGAAGTCCAGGAACTCATACAGAACGAGCTGTCCAAGGTCGGCCGGGTGATGCTCTTTGTCGACGTGTGCCGGGCAGGCTCGATCGGGTCGCTGAAAGGCAACCCCATCAATAACACCGTCGAGAAACTCGGCGAAGTGCAAGGCGAAATCCTCGGCCTGATGGCCAGCCGTTCCTACGAGTCTTCGGTCGAAGGCCCGCAGTTCGGCGGGGGACATGGCGCGTTCACTTACTTTCTGCTGAAGGCGCTCTCCGGCGCGGCGGATGAAGACGGCGACGGTATCGTCAATGTAGGCGAAGTCATCTTCTACGTCCCCATCGAAGTCCGCAAGGCGACGCAGCGGAAGCAATACCCGCGCGACTTCGGCAACATGAATGGCGCCGTTCCGTTGTCCTACGTCAAGAAGCCCGGCATTCAGTTGACGCGCGCCACGTTCCCGCTGATCTTCGACCCGAACGGTGCGCCGCTCTATCTGGCTGCCGCTCAGGCACAGCCGGCGACGTTAGCGTCCGAAACCGTGCGACTCCTCGAGCGGTACCACAACGCCATCGATAGCGGCCGCCTCCTGCCGGACGCGCCCGGCAGCGCCTTCGAGCCGCTGCGCGAGCTCCGCTCGAGAATGGATCCCGAGCAGTTCCGGCTCGAACAAAACCGCCTCCGCGTGACGCTCGAAGACCGCGGCCAGCAGGTGCTGCTTCGCTACCTCACCGGCGATCAGATCCCGCAAACCCGGCAGGACTTTGCCGAAGGCGCTGCCTATTACAGCGCGGCACGGGTGCTTACGCCCGAGTCGCTTTTTCTGGAGGGACGCGAATCGTTCTGCCGCGGGCGCGAGCTGCTGTTCGACAAGACGCCGCAGCGCTTCGCCGAATCCGCTGACAGGCTGGAACACGCCGTGCGCATCGATCCGAACGGCGCGCCCGCCTTCAACGCGCTGGGTATCGCCTATCTCGAACAGGCCGACTACCCGCGCGCCATCGCCGCCCTTCGGGACGCCACCCGCCGCGCTCCGCACTGGGCTTATC
>JBOGMR010000455.1:0-3068 GCA_050746825.1 Bryobacteraceae bacterium
CTCCACGGCTTGCGATTCCGCATTTCAAGCAATAATCTGTGACATAGCGTTTACAATCCGGGGTGTGACACGGATTCGTCCGTGAGGGGTTGGTAGACGAAATGGAGATTCGCGCGCCGCATCTCGGTTTCTGTTTCATGTGCTCGCTGCCGCGGCGGAGTTCGAACGCGAGCTAATCCACACCTGAGTCCCGTCGAAGGCTTCGTCTCCCAGTTCGCGTCCCTCGAAGGACTCGAACAAAATCGCATCTGGACGAAACCTGGAACGCGCGTGCGATATCCACGGTATGGCGATCCGCCAACCGTCTCAACGGTTTTAGTGCGACATCCTTGGCCTGGCGCTATGACCTGTTCCAATGTGAGTACTCTCCACTCTGATAAAATGCCCTCAAATCCAACAGAGAGGTCGGGCCCTTGCGTTGGGCCGCCGTTTATGTCCCTGGCGCCTTCGACACGATTAGGTGCGTATGAAATTCTCGCCCCCTTGGGCGCCGGCGGGATGGGTGAAGTGTACAAGGCGCGCGACACGCGGCTGGACCGCATCGTCGCCATCAAGAAGATCAAGGGCCAGTTCAGCGAGCGATTCGAGCGCGAGGCCCACGCCATCGCCAGCCTGAATCACCCGCACATTTGTACGCTTTACGACGTGGGCCAGGATTACCTCGTAATGGAATACATCGAGGGCCACCCGCTGACTGGACCCATGCCCGTGCCAGAAGCCTTGAAACAAGCTGTGCAGATCGCAGATGCGCTGGATGCGGCGCATCGCAAAGGCATCGTGCATCGCGACCTGAAGCCGGGTAACATTCTGGTGACACGGGCCGGCGTGAAATTGCTGGATTTCGGGTTGGCCAAGACAGCGCAGCCCGTTGCCTTGCAGGAAGCAACACGTTCCATAGCGCTGACAATGGAAGGCACGATGGTCGGTACCGTACCCTACATGTCGCCGGAGCAGTTGCAAGGCCAGGAAGTAGACACGCGGTCCGACATTTTTTCGTTCGGCGCGGTGCTGTATGAGATGGTTACCGGCCAGCGCGCGTTTGCCGGTAAGAATCAGGCGAGTCTGATTGCGTCGATTTTGGAGCGGGACCCCCCGCCCATGCACGGGCTACAGCCGCTGACCCCGCCCGTGCTTGAGCGGTTGGTTGGCGTGTGCCTGGCAAAGGATCGGAACGAACGCTGGCAGACAGCGCGCGACCTGAAGCGAGAGTTAGAGTGGATCGGATCGGGCGAGACTGAGACTCAGCAGCACAGACAGCCCGGATCGTGGGCGGTATGGTTTTGGGTCGCGGCGATGCTGATCCTTTCGGCGGTGGCAATCGCCGGCTGGCTTCGCCGGCCGCAAGTGGCCCAAATCCAAGATCGGGTTGTGCGCCTGCCGATTGTTCCGCCCGAGGGGACCGAGTTTACGCGTCAGTCGCTCTACACCGGCGGCCACGCGCTGTCGCCCGACGGCCGGTTGCTGGCGTTTACCGCTACGTCTGCCGGTAAGTCGCTGCTCTGGATTCGGCCGCTCGACTCTGTTGCCGCGCGCCAACTCCCAGGAACTGACGCTGCGCATATGCCTTTCTGGTCGCCCGATAGCCGCTTCGTCGCCTTCTTCGCCGGTGGGTTCCTCAAAAAGGTCGATGTGGCCGGCGCCGCACCGCAGATCGTGTGCAAAGTGAATGCACCCTCTGCCGGCGATTGGGGTACGGACGACACGATCCTCTTCTCCCAGAGTCCGTTGATCTATAAGGTCACCGCGGCGGGCGGTCAACCCACGCCAGTGACACGCCTTGACGAGCCGCGGCGGGAACTCACGCATTACTCGCCGCGCCTCCTGCCGGGAAGCCGCTTCCTGTATTATGTCCGCAGTTCAGAGACTCGACATAACGGGATCCGGATCGGCGACCTGCGCGCGTCGCCGGACTACAATGCTCCCGTGCTGGCCGTTGCCTCGGACAGCGCTGCCCACTATGCGCCGTCGTCCAGTGGCGGGTTGGGATTCCTGCTGATCGCGAGAGGCCGGAGTCTGCTCGCGCAGCCATTCGATGCGGTGCGTCTTCGCCTTGAGGGTGACGCCCGGCCCATCGCCGAGGACGTTACTTGGCACGTTGTCACACGCCGCGCTGGATTCTCGTTGTCGAGAAACGGGCTGCTGGCCTATTCGAGCGACACCGTTCCGGTCATGCAGCTCACTTGGCGAGACCGGCGTGGGAAACCCGCCGGCGCCCTCGGGCCGGTGATGAACCAAATCACCCCAAGGCTCTCCCCGGACGGCGGGAAGCTGGCTGTTACCGGTGGCGATTGGCAGATCGGTAATGTCGAAATTTGGATGTACGATCTGACGCACGGGGGCGTGTCGCGCCTGACGTTCGAACCCGGTGGCAATCACGGCCCCACGTGGTCCCCGGATGGCCGGAAAATCATTCACGGCCACAGCGGTAACCTCGTGGAGAGAGATGCCGGCGGCGGTGACGGTAGACCCCTACTGCAGCCGGGAGGCGCTCGCCGGTCGGAGGACTGGTCGGCTGACGGTCGCTTCTTGATCTATTCGGAGCACGATTCTCAGACCGGGGAGGATCTTTGGGTCCTGCCCCTCGGCGGAGACCGTAGACCCTTCGTGTTCCTGAAGTCCCCCTCTTCCGAACGGTGGGCTCAGTTCTCCCCTGGGCCTGGCCTGGAACGGATGGTCGCGTATACGTCGGATGAAAGCGGGCGCGACGAAGTCTACGTCCGGCCATTCTCCGGCGCGGGTCCGGCGAGTGGGACGCGCTGGCAGGTTTCCTACGGAGGAGGAAAGTTCCCGCGCTGGCGGCGCGACGGAAAGGAACTGTTTTACGTCTCGTTGGACCGCAAGCTCATGTCGGTTCCTGTGACAATTGCCGGAGCCGCTTTCACACCGGGCCGACCGCAAGCATTGTTCGATGCCCAGATCTCTCCGGTCATCATTACGAGCTACGGCTACGAAGTCTCGGCCGACGGCCAGCGCTTCCTGGTCTGCGAGGAAGCAGGGGAATCATCAGGCCGGCCGATCATGCTAGTCATCAACTGGGAAGCGGCGCTGCAGCGATGACTGCCAAAGGT
>JBOGMR010000456.1:0-3393 GCA_050746825.1 Bryobacteraceae bacterium
CGTGAGGCGCGCCAACCGCTCGCTCACGCTTGCGGCTCAGTTACAGGTCGCGCCTCGGACCGATCCGCCGTGCGACCACTCTTATGTCGCGCACCTGATTCTCCTTGACTCCGCGACGCACCGGGTGTATTCAAGTACTCAGCATCTCTGCGAATGAGGGGGTTACCTTGTGTTGCGTCTTCTCCATCTAGCTTGTTCCATTGTGATTTTGGTGTCGGTGTTGCCGGCGCAGTTCGGAAGTGGAATCCAGGGCACTGTAGCCGACCGAACGGCAGCCGTCGTGCCGGGCGCTAGAGTTGTTGCGGTCAATGTGGATACGGGCGTGAGCCGGGAGGCCGTGTCTTCGGATATTGGAGCCTACCGGATTTCAAGTCTCAGCTCGGGGACCTACAAGATCACCGCCACCAAGGAGGGCTTTGGCAGCGCCGAGCAGGGCTCGGTGGTGCTGGGAGCTAACGAAGTCCGGAAGGTCGATTTCGTGCTGACTGTGGGAAACGTCGTGGAAACGGTGACGGTCACGGCGCAGCCGACGATTCTCGAAACGGAGGAAGGAAGGATCTCGGGCCAGCTCGACAGCAAACAGTTGCGCGAGCTGCCGGTGCCGAATCGCAACGTCTTCAATCTTCTCAGTCTGCAGCCGGGTGTCAGCGGCCGCACTTTGACATCGAACAATGTCGGCGGGTCGAGCACGCCCCAGATCAATGCCAACGGACAGCGGGTCGATTCCAATTCGTTCACCGTGGACGATATGAACGCGAACTCGATCTCCCGTGGCGGCCGCTCCGAGGTTACGCCGAACCTCGAGACGGTCGCAGAAGTACGGGTCGTCGCGAACAACTTCTCGGCCGTTCAGGGCCGCAACATGGGCGCTCAAGTCAGCGTCGTTACCAAGTCCGGGACCAACCAATTGCATGGAGCTGTCTGGGAATACCACAGGAATAACAAGCTACAATCGCGAAATCTGTTTCAGTCGTCGGTTCCGATCTCTCGCATGAACCAGTACGGGTTCGGCGTTGGTGGCCCGATCATCCGGAACAGGACGTTCTTCTATGTCACCTATGAGGGACTGAAGGATACGGGAGCCAACACCGCAACAGCAACAGTCGAAACCAGGCAGCTTCGCGATTATGTGCTGCAGACCCGGCCGAACTCGATCGCAGCCCAGATTTTCGGCAAGTACCGTCCGATCGGCGATCCGACGATCAATCTCCGCGACCTGGGCAGACCGATGCCCGGAGTGAACACCTTCAGCTCGGCCGCGGATGGGATTCTCGACGTCGGCACTGTGCAGTATCAAAGTCCAACCGCGAACAAATCGAACCAGGTCACGTGGCGGATCGACCACGAACTGCGGCCGGGCAAAGACCGCCTGTACGCTTATTACTATCGACACACAGGAGGTGGTGGCTGCCTGACGCCTTGCGTGCGCCCGGACTTCCGCCGTTACAATCCCACCAAAGGGAATTTCGGCAACGTAAACTACACGCATGTCTTCAGTCCGACGACGTTGAACGAGTTCAGGGCAGGGGTAACGCGCTGGGAGGGCACCTATTCGGATCCCTTCCATAAGGACGTTCCGGAGCTGGTCATCACCGGTTTGGGCACGATCCGGGACGTGAACACGTTTCCAGGCGGCTGGTTCCCGACCGAGTACGTTCTGAGAGACCAGGTGTCATCGGTCCGCGGGACGCACGGCCTTAAGTTTGGTGGCGAGATTCGGCGGGCGCATAACAACCTCTGGCATACACGCTATTACCTGCCGGCGTACACTTTTGCCAGCGTACTGGATTTTATCGACGACGAGCCAATTGAGATGCGCCGGACAGTCGATCCGCGCACCGGGGAACCCATCTCCACGCGAGTCGACCAGCGCATCTGGGAAGGCGACCTGTTCGTACAGGACGATTGGAAAGTGCGGCGGAACCTGACCATCAATATCGGTCTCCGATACGATTACTTCGGACCGTACACCGATTCGCACAACAGGCTCCGGGATTTCATTCCCGGCCCGGGAAGCAGCTCGGCAGGCATTGCCGCCGGGAAGGTGGACGTCGTTCCGAAGAGTTGGAACACCGACACACTGAACTTTGCCCCTCGCTTCGGCTTTGCGTGGGACCTGGGCGGCAAGGGCAAGAACGTCGTGCGCGGCGGTTATGGAATCTCCTACGACCGCATGGCGACAGTGTATACGGCCGGGTATCGCGAAAACCCGCCCCTGGCCGCCACCGCGACGCTGGGCTTGCTGTTTGGGACAAGTTTCACCTACGCGCTTGGTGACGAGTCCAAACCGAACTTCGGCCATCCCGTCGACGCTTCCTTGAAGGTCGGCCTCGACGAGCGCAATGGGATCAAGGGTGTGCGCGTAGCGCTGCGCGCCATCGACGACAACTTCAACAACCCATACGCTCACAACTGGTTCCTGGGTTACCAGCGCGCGCTGCCCGGCCGGTTGGTGCTCGAGACCAGTTACATAGGCTCCGCCGGACATCACCTGGTAAATATCACCGATGTCAATCGCTATAATGGCGACCTGCTGGACGGCCGCTTCGACGGTTTCAATCCCAGCTTCTCCCAGATCAACCTTGCCCAGACCAATTCGCAATCCGCTTATCATGGCGCCACGGTATCGGTCCGGAAACAGTTTTCGCGAGGGTTCTCTCTGAGTGGAAATTACACCTACGGTAAGGTGCTCACTGATGCGGAAGCGGAGCAGGACGTGACCAACTTCTATGACGCGGCCAACCGCAAACTCGACCGTTCCGTCGCGAGCTTCGACGTGCCGCAGAGGATGGCTTTGGTGGGAGTTTGGGAGCTGCCATTATTGCGCGCCTGCTCGTCAATGATCTGCAAAATGGCCGGAGGCTGGCAGCTTTCCGGTTATGCGGTTATGGAACAGGGCCGCCCGACGAACGTTACGACAGACGCGGCCTATCCGAACGGTGATTTCAACGCGGACAACGTCAGAGCCGACCGTCCCAATGCGCCGGCGGAATCGGTGAAGCGAAACGGCTTCAGCAAGCAGGAGTTTCTCAACGGCGTATTCAGAGTAACTGATTTTCCGCGCCCGCCGTCGGGGCAGCTCGGCAATCTCGGGCGAAATGCTTTCCGCGCTCCCGGATTCGCTCGCGTGGATGCCTCGCTCATGAAGACTTTTCCCGTCTTTGCCGAACGCGTCAGCGCCAATCTTCGTCTGGAGTCGTTTAACGCTCTGAACCGGGCGAACCTGAATGCTCCGACAGCGAACCTGAACAATAACAACTTCGGAAAGACGACGGGCGCCGACCCGGGCCGTGTCTACCAGGTAAGTTTGATGCTCCGGTTCTGAATCGGTGGGCGCGTCCGGTGCGCGACATAAGAGTGGCCGCACGGCGGATCGGTCCGAGGCGCGACCTG
>JBOGMR010000457.1:0-4489 GCA_050746825.1 Bryobacteraceae bacterium
GCGTAGAACGAAATGCCGAGCGGAAAAATCCAGTGCCATTCGGGCGCCGCGCTTTTCGTGAGCCGGCCGTAATTTTCCAGGAAGAACGGCATGTACTTGAACGCCGCCAGAATGCCGAGATTAACCAGGATGCTGAGCGCAACCAGGATCCGCCGCAGCGCCCGGTTCTCGGCCCAGCCAAGCGCCAGCGCGATGAGATAGTCGCAGGTCGAGGCGACGGGGATCAGCCCGAGATAGAACAGATCCCACTTCGCGTAGAAGAAGTAGTTCGCAAGCAGGATCACCGCGAGCGACAACGCGCGACTGCGGGCGACCGGCCAGTAGAGGAAGAAAATCCCCACCAGGAAGATGAAATAGGCCGAACTGGAGAGAACCATCGAACTGACGCGCGGAAGTATACCATTATACTTTGTGCGCGGCTGGGGAGGCAGCCTGCCTTTTCGATGAATCGTTTCGCCCGGCGATTTGCGTATCTTGGAGCGCTCCTTTCCGCGACCCTGCTGATCGGCACGGTGGGCTACACCGTGATCGAACACTGGCCGGCGTTCGACGCGTTCTACATGACGCTGATCACGATGACGACCGTGGGCTACCAGGAAATACGGCCCCTGAGCCGCACCGGCCGCGTCTTCAACTCGTTCGTCATCTTTATCGGCGTCACGACGATGTATTTCGCGATCGGCGTGATGACGCAGACCATCATCGAGCTGGAGCTGGGTGAATTCTTTGGAAAGAGAAAGATCAAACGTATGATCGAACAACTGCGCGATCACTTCATCGTGTGCGGCTTCGGCCGGGTGGGCCGCAGCACCGCCACCGAGCTACAGCGGGCCGGAGTACCGTTCCTCGTCGTGGACCGGAGCGAGGACCGGGTGGAGCGCGCCATCCAGTCGGGGATGTTGGCGGTATTGGCCGACGCGAGCCGCGACGAAGCGCTGCGCGACGCGGGCGTGGAGCGGGCGCGAGGGCTGGTGTCGGCGCTGGCTTCCGACGCCGACAATCTCTTCGTGATTCTCTCGGCACGGGCGCTGAATCCAAAGCTGCAACTGGCGGCGCGAGCGGTTGAGGAGGAAGCCGAGCAAAAGATGCGGCGCGCGGGCGCCGACGTGGTGTTCGCGCCTTACACCATGACCGGTTACCGCCTGGCGCAGGCCATGGTCCGGCCGCACGTTCACGAGTTCCTCGACTTTACGACGCAAAACCTGGGGATGAATGTCGCGATCGAACAGGTGCGCGTGTCGAAGGAGTTTGGATCACGCTCGATTCAGGACATGCAACTGCGGCGAGACCTCGGCGTGATTGTGCTCGCGATCCGCAAGGCCGACACGCAGATGCTGTTCAACCCGCCGGCCGATGCCGTCATCAGCGCCGGCGACCACTTGATTGTGATGGGTGAGCCGGAGAAACTACGGCGGCTGGAAAACTTGCTGGCTCCGTAGGGAGCGGCAGCCTAATATCCTGGAGAGAATGGCCGACGGCGCTCTGAAGCCAGTACAGAAGTTCGACCGCTCGATCGTCGACGGGCCGATCGGTGCGGCCGTCTGGCGCCTCGCGTGGCCCACCATGCTGCAGAACGCGATCGCCGGGCTGCAGGGCATCATCGACCATGCGATGGTAGGCCACTTCGTGGGCTACACCGCGAACGCGGCCATCGGCGTCAGTTGGCAGATTATCGTGGTGGTGATCGTCTTCATCAGCTCGCTGTTTACGGGCATGGCGGTGCTTGTCGCGCGGTTCGCGGGTGCGAACGAACCGGAGAAAGTGAACCGCGTGGTCTACCAGGCCTTTCTCACCGCCCTCGCGCTGTCGGCCTTGATGGCGGCGGTCGGGTACTTCGCCTCCCCGGCGCTGCTGGACAGCGTGAACGCAGCGCCCGAGGTACAAGCGGAGGCGCTCCCGTTCATGCGCGCCATGTTCGTGGGCATCTTCGGCATGATGATGTTCTTCATGATGAGCGGCGCGTTTCGCGCGGCCGGCGATCCGCGGACGCCCCTTCGCCTGGGCGTCACGATGACCGTCATCACCGTCATCTTCAACCTCATCCTGATCCCGGCGCTCGGCACCCTGGGCGCCGCGCTGGGTACGATCGCAAGCAGCACGATCGTCGCGGTCTACGCCATGAGCAGAATGTTCGCGCCTGGTTCGGTGATCCATTTCCATCGCGGCATGGACATGCGCCCCGACTGGGCCGTCATCCGATCGCTATTCCGCTTTGGATTACCAACGGGCGTTCAGGGCATCGCGATGAACATCGCGGGCGTCCTGCTGCTGCGGTTCATCGGTTCGCTCGAACACAGCGCAGCCGCACAGGCGGCGTACGCAGTCGGCTATTCGGAGCTTTTCTCGCTGATCACGTGGACCTCGGTTGGATTGATGGGTGCGTCCGCCACGATCGCGGGACAGAACCTGGGCGCGGGTAATCCGGAACGAGCCATGCATGGCGTGGCTGTAGCCGCGCGAATCGGCTTAATGGTTGCGGTCTTGATAGGGGCTGTGTTCCTGGTAATTCCCCATTACCTGCTCGCGATTTTCGGTATGACCGAACCGCAGGTGACATCGATTGGCCAGCAGTTGCTCCGCTACCTGAGCGTGTCCGGTCTGTTCATCACCGTCGCGCTCAGCTATACCGGAGGCCTGCAAGGCACGGGCGATACGCGCGGCCCGCTGTACATATCGATCGTGTCGCAGATCGCGATCCCGATTGGCTTGTGCACCGTTCTCCAGTCGATGCGTGGGCTGCAGCCAGGCGATATCTGGCTGGCCATCGTGCTCGGGCACTTGACTCGCGCGGCATTAAGCGTGCTGCGATTCAGGCAGGGAAAGTGGCGTCACATCGCCGTCGAAATCGAATCGGCGAGTCACCGGAAACGCTAAGCTGAACGATCAACGATCGGGGATGGCCGGCCATTTGCTCGAAGAGGGATGACCCACCAGCGAGCGCACAGCGCCACAACTTCGGATTGAGTTGAGACTACCCACCCTTGGCGACGCGCGTGCTGGCGGGGCCGATGTGGATGTGAGCACCAGTCGCCTTGCCGGGCACGAAGCGGCGGAACGAGTAGTAAGGGATGTTCTCCGAAGTCAGATACTGGCGCAGCCAGATGCCCTCGGGCTCGTCAGGATGTACGGCGACATCGACGCGGTTACGGTGATCGAACCCGAGCTTGCGGTGGATCGCGGTTTCGCCGCGGGCGCTGACCGGGAGCGGCTTCGAAAACTTCATTTCGAAGGCAAGCTCCAGGCGGTGCACGTCGCCGGTCACCAGCGTGCCGCTGCCGTCGAATCGTTCCATGACGGGTCCGCCAATCGAGACATCGGTAGGCGATTCGAACGCCTGTTCGGCCTCGGCGATTTCGACCAGTTCCCTCACGAACTTTCCGCGAGACACGGCCAGGTCGTATTCACGCCGTGCAAAATCGAATTGCTCGAGAGGTTCGCTCATGCTGAGGCGCGGCGCGCCGCCTTCCTCGATCAGCTTGCGCTGCTCAGCGATCTTGACGTGACGGCGCTCCATGCGCCGCCTGGCTGCGGCGATCATCTCCTCGATTCGGTCGTCACCGATTTCAGCTTCTCCGTAGAGTGTGCGCTGCAGCACGACGCCGTCCTGCACGTCCGCGAGGGATTCGAGCGCCTGAACCAGCTTGATACGCGGCGCCACACCCTCCTCGACCTGCTTGCGCAACTCCTCCACGGCCGCCTGAGCGCGTGTCAACTCGCGCTCCTCCGGCGTTTGGGCAAAAGACACCACGCACGCAGCTAACACTGCGATCCAGAGATTCCGCATCAAATTCCATTGTAGTACGATACGAGCAGGAGGCTTTCGCACTGGGCAGGACGCCATCGAAGACATCTGCACCCGAAGCAGTCGAGTCCTGGTTAGCTGCAGTCCGCGCGGCCGAGTCGAAGAAAGCTACTGACATCCGGGTCCTGGACCTGTCCGGCGTTACCTCGTTCACGGATCATTTCGTCATCTGTTCGGGAGCCAATCCCAAGCAGATCCAGGCGATCGCCGGCGAGGTCGGCCTGCAACTCAAAGCGCGCGGCCAGTTCCCGATGAGCCTTGAGGGCTACAACCAGGCGGAGTGGATTCTGGCCGATTACGGTGACTTCATCGTGCACGTCTTCTCGGAGAAGGCGCGCGCCTACTACGATCTCGAGCGTCTTTGGCGCAACGCCAAGTCTGTCGCGATACCGGATTGAAAATTTCGATTCTGTACATCGGCAAGCCTCGCGATGCCAACGCCAATCGGATGGCGGAGGATTACGTCGAGCGAGCCGGACGCTACACGCGCACAGAGATGCGTGCAGTTCGAAACCCGGACAAGCTCGATTGGGACAAGCATGCCAGCGCGCTGAAAGTCTGTCTCGATCCCGGTGGCAAGGCAATCGGCTCGCGCGCGTTTGCGAACTTCATTCGCGATGCCGGGATGAAATCGCGCGACCTTCTGTTCCTGATCGGAGGGGCCGGCGGCCTGCCCGAAGGGTGGCG
>JBOGMR010000458.1:0-4216 GCA_050746825.1 Bryobacteraceae bacterium
GGCGAAATATTCGAGGTTGACGCCGGTTGGAATCGCCGAGATGCGTGTAACGCCGAACAGGCGCTTCATCTCGCCGGCATCGACATCCGACACGGCGACGATGTGGCCCGCCTTCTGGCAGACGCGCCGCTCGTATTCGAACATGAGATCGGCCTGCTTTTTGAAATAGATTTTGCGAACAGGACTGGAGCAATGCTCGACGTGCCTTCGCCAGATCACGGTCTCGACATTGTGCTGGAAAAAAACGGCGCGATCGAGGCGCGGGAAGTAAGCGGTAGGCGCGAGATGATCCACCACGGCGCGGTCGAAGCGCTCGCGCTGGATCAGGTCTTCGAGAAACGGCCCCAGCGAAGGCGGATGGAAACGGCTGACGGCGAGGGGGACCGGGTTGAAGAAACCCTTGGCGAGCTGCATCAGAAACGCGGGCTTGCCCTTGGCGGGAATCTCGTGCCGCACCGGATAGTTTCGCGTCGAATACTCGCCGGCGCGCGCGGGTCCTTCCGGCTCGCCTTTGATGGCGACGTAGTGGATCTCGTGGCGCCGATGCAGATGGCGCAGCATTTCCAAGGTGCGGATCTGGCCGCCCTTGGTGGTCGGGTGCATGAAATTACTATTGACCCAGAGAATTTTCATTCGCGAGGAGAAGCCAGGCAAGGCTCGGGGGACTCGGCCAGCAGGCCCTCTCTTGGTATACGCTTGCCGGTGAGAAAGAGTTCGCCCCAAACCTGAAGATTGAGCAGACGCCAGATGCGATCGGTGACGTCTTCCCGGCCGCCCAGGTGGCGATCGAGCAGGGCGTCCAGATCGCGCCGCTCGACCAAGCCGGCGATAATGCCGCGCGGCGAGCGCAGCAGGTCATAGAGGGGCGCGGCTTTGGGGTCGAGCAACCACTGGCGGATCGGCGTGGGGAAACCCATCTTCTTGCGATAGACGATGTCGCGGGGCAAAAGGTCTTCAATCGATTTCTTGAAAATGTACTTAGCCTCGCCGTTGCGGATCTTGAGGGAGGCGGGCACGCGCGAGGCGAACTCGACGAAGGGGTGATCGAGGAACGGCACGCGGCTCTCGATCGAAGCGGACATGCTCATCTGGTCCTGCTTCATGAGCAGCTCGACGAGATAGGTTTTCTGGTCGGCGTAGAGGAGCCGGTCGAGCAGCGGCGCGTTGGGGCGGGCGTTCCAGTAGCCGAGGAAGTTTTCGTAGGCCTGGGGACCCTGCGAGAAGGCCGAGTAGAAGTTGTCCAGGTACAGCGATTTCAGATCGTCTCCGCGCCCGAGGAAGGTGTGCTGGAGCTTGCGGCGCAAGTCGGCTGACAGCAGGGACGAGGAAGCGATGGCGCTGCGAACCGCACCGCGCAGGCCCTGGGGCAACACCCGGTAAGGGCGCGCCCAGCGCTTGTTGATTTCGTAGAAACGGTAGCGGGCGTATCCGGCGAACAGCTCGTCGCTGCCCTCGCCAGTGAGCACGACTTTCACTTGCCGGGCGGCGAGCTGGGAGACGAACGCCAGCGACACGCTGGAGGGCCACGTGACCGGTTCGTCTTCGTGCCAGATGAGCCGGGGAAGCGCGTTGAAAAAATCCTCCATGCCCACGGTGACTTCGTGATGATCGGTCCCGACGGCTTCCGAGACGCGACGCGCGAAGCTCAGCTCGCTATAGGGCGCTTCGCGGTAGCCGACCGCGAAAGTTTTCACCGGGCCTGCCACCATGCGCTTCATCAGCGCGGCGATGGCGGAGGAATCGACGCCGCCGGAGAGGAACATGCCGAGCGGCACGTCACTCATCAGGCGCATACGGACGGTTTCTTCGAGACGCCGGCGGCACTCGGCGATCCAGTCGGCGTCGTCGCGAGTTTCGGGCCGTTCGGGCGGCTCCGGCACGTCCCAGTAGCGGCGAATGAGGAGCCGGGCGCTGGTTGTTCCGATGCCGGTCAAGGTCAGGTGGTGGCCGGGCATCAGCTTGCGGATGCCGCGGAACAGCGTCTGTTCGCCGCTGGTGTAACCGAAAGCCAGGTACTCAGGAATCAGCGATTCTTCGAGCGAAGCGCTGATGGCGGGATGCTGGAGCAGCGCCTTGATCTCGGAGGCGAAGGCGAACAGCCGGCCGTCCCAATAATAGTAGAAGGGCTTGATCCCGAGCCGGTCCCGCGCGCAGAACAGAGTCCGCGAGTCGCGATCCCAGAGCGCGAACGCGAACATGCCGCGGAAATGCGTGACGCATGCCGGTCCGTGTTGTTCATACGCATGGACGACGGTCTCGGTGTCCGAGAGATTGGCGTAGCGGTGCCCGGCCTGCTCGAGAGCGGGGCGGAGCGCGGCATGATTGAAGATCTCGCCGTTGTAGACGATGACGACGTTACCGGCCTCGTTGTACATGGGCTGGATGCCGGAGGCGACGTCGATGATGCTGAGGCGGCGATGGCCGAGGAAGGCGTGGGCATCGGTGTAGAAACCGTGGGCGTCCGGACCACGGTGCGCGATGGCGCCGGTCATCCGCCGCAGATCGGCGGAAGAGTCCGCGCTGGCCTCAGAAGTGACGAAGCCTGTGATGCCGCACATGGGATCAGGATCCGGGAGTTTTTTGAAGAGCCAGCCAACGGGCCAGCGCAGTGGAGGGCTGAGGCGCCGCGCCGGCGGGCGCCGGCTGGAGCGCCGGCATCCCGGGCCGGGGTAGCGCGGAAGCCGGGAGCATTTTTTCGGAAGGTTTTGTGACCGGCGCGTCGAATGCCCACTCCGCCTCCACCGCGCGCGAAAGGGCCAATGTCACGCCAGCCAACACGGGCAGGAGCATCTGAAACGCCACGCTCGAAAACAGCGCCGTCACGCAGTACCCGATGATTGAAATTCGCAGGCACACAGCCATGTTCACGGCGAGCGTCCATCTGGGTCCGTCTCGCGTGCTGCAACGCCTGTAGACGGTACTGATCTCACGGAAACAATACCAAATGACCGCCATATAAATCAGGAAACCCGGGATCCCGATCTCGGATGACACCTGTGTATACGCGTTGTGCGTTACCAGCCAGTGGGGGCGCTCTTTGATCCGGTTGGATTCCTCGGCCTGCGCGACCGGGAACATGCCGACTCCCACACCGAAGATGGGATGCTTCAGGGTCATGATCACGCTTTGGTAGAGAATTTTTTGCCGCGCCACTTTTGAGGCTTGCGCGCTGTTGTACATGAAGGTGGTGCTGGGAAGCAGCGGTGCGGGGCCGTCTTCTTCGCTCAGCTCCTCGAAGATCGAGAAGTATCGCTTGCGCAGCATGTCGGGCAGGGTAAGGGTGGCAACGAGGAACACCGCCAGGCTGGCGACCGCCACCAGCATCTTGCCTGTCACCGACGCCCGCAGGAAAAGCACCAGCACAATGGCGAGGAAGGCGAGAAATGCGCCCCGCGAGCCGGTCTTCGACATCACGTAGAAAACCAGGAGGCTGGCGCAGACCGGCGCGATCGAGTGCAGCACGGTCTGACGGTTGACAATCATGAGATACAGGAACGGCAACCCGATCAGGAATATCTGCGCCAGATCGTTGGGGTTCTCGAATTTCCCCTGCGGCAGAAAGAGACGGCCGGTGGACATATTGCCGTAAATCATGCAGATGATGGCCAGGACGGTTACCGCCCAGCCGATCATATAGATGGCCCGGCGGCACTGGTCAATGCTGTAGGTCAGAGCGGTGATCATCGCAAAGACCAGAAACGCCTTCGTCCAGCTTTGCGTGGCCAACGTAAAGCTGCCACCGCGCCAAACGCTGAATGGAATCGTTACGAACATCCAGACTGTGAATGCGATCAGGGCGAGGCCGATGCGTGAGGAAAAGATGCGAAAGAGCCCTCCGGTCAGCAGCGTGGCGCCGAACGCCAGCACGAAACCGATCGCCGGAATGCGCAAGCCTGCCAGAAACAAGTCGAAAACGCGGCTGTACAGGATAAACAGGTAGCCCAGCAGAATCAAAAACCCAACCTTACGGAACGGATCGGTGGCCGGCGCAAGCTGCGCCGGCGTTGGCCGGGGAGGAGGCTTCATAGAAGACCGCTTTTGTCTAATGTAGCATTAAAAAGCGGCCAGAAACTGCGTTTAGGGAGCGAGCGTAGCCAGAGAGAGTCCTGGGAAGTTCTGGGAGCTTAGCCTCCAGGACCAGGCTAGTACGAATCCCAGTTACACGTCGCGTCATATCGTGACAGGGAGTAGGGAGCGCAGGTGCGCGACCTAAGAG
>JBOGMR010000459.1:0-4212 GCA_050746825.1 Bryobacteraceae bacterium
CATAAGCACGGCAAGGATTCTGGGGCAAGCTCTGAGACGTCCATTTGGGTTGTTTCCGGAATTGATCCGGTTGCGAAAACAGTGTATACTCGCCGCTCGATCATTGGGAGATTTTATTGCCGACTGCCGCTTCTGAACCCGGCGTAGCCGATCCTGCGCTGCCCGTCCCTTCCACCATGCGAGCGGCGGTCTACAGGGGTCGGAGCGTGGTGTCTGTCGAGCCGGTCGATACGCCCGAAATAGGCGCCGGCGAAATCCTGGTCCGTGTCGAGTCGTGCGGCGTCTGCCACACCGACCTCAAGAAAATTGAGTACGACCTCCTCCCCCCTCCCCGGATCTACGGGCACGAGACCGCGGGCGTCATCGCCGGCTTGGGAGAGGCGGTACGGAACTTCAAGCTGGGCGACCGGGTTGTGGTTTTCCATCATATTCCGTGCATGGACTGCTTCTATTGCGCGCGCCGCGTTTATGCGCAGTGCGCCACGTATAAGAAGGTTGGCGTTACGGCCGGGTTCGAGCCCGCCGGCGGCGGCTTCGCGCAGTACGTTCGCGTGATGGACTGGATCGTGCGCCGCGGTGTCGAACGAATTCCGGACGGCGTCCCCTTCGAGCGGGCCAGTTTTGTCGAGCCCGTGAATACGTGCCTCAAGGCCGTCGTCCAGTGCGACCCGCAGCCCGGCGAAGTGGTGCTGGTGATTGGCCAGGGACCGATCGGCCTCCTGTTTACTATGCTGCTGGCGCGCACCGGCGCGCGAGTCGTTGCCACCGACCGGATCGCCTCCCGGCGCGATCTTGCTCTTCGGTCCGGCGCTTTCGAGGCCTGGGATCCGCAATCGATTGACGTAGCCGCCCAGCTCGGTGCACTCACCGCCGGCCGCGGTGCAGATCTGGTCATTCTCGCCGCCTCCGCCACCGGATTGGTCGAGCACGCCGTGCGATGCTCCCGCCCCGGTGCAAAGATCCTTTTGTTTGCGCAGACTTCGGACAAGGAGCGCATTGAGCTTTCGGGCGCCGCAGTCTGTGTGGGCGAACGAACCCTTTTCGGTTGTTACAGCGCTTCGGTCGACTTGCAGCGCCAGTCGGCTGAGCTCGTTTTCAGCGGTCAACTGCCGGTCGAAGAACTGATTTCGCACCGCCTGCCGCTCGATCAGATCGCCCATGGCTTCGACCTGGCGTTGCATCCCGACGGGAAATCGTTGAAAATTATGGTTCAACCTCAGAGGTGCTCATAGTGAAGAGCCAGATGATGGCCGCCGTCCTCTACGGCAAAGAGAATTTGCAGGTGGAGCCGGTGACCGTGCCGGAAATCGGTCCGGACGACCTGCTCGTCCGAGTACGCGTCGCTCTCACCTGCGGAACCGACGTAAAAGTTTTCCGCCGCGGCTACCATGCCCGGATGATCGTGCCGCCTGCCGTCTTCGGCCATGAGCTGGCGGGTGATGTGGTTGCCGCCGGTGTGAATGTCACGCGATTTACACCAGGGGAGCGAGTCGTTGCCGCGAATTCCGCCCCCTGCGAATCCTGCTATTTCTGCAAGCGCAATCTCCAGAATCTGTGTGAGGACTTGCTGTTCAACAATGGCGCCTACGCCGAATTCATTCGAATTCCGGGTCGTATCGTCGAGCGCAATACCTACGAAATTCCCTCGCACGTCAGCTATCACGACGCCGCGCTGATCGAGCCGCTGGCGTGCGTGCTGCGCGGTCTGGAGGAAACCGGGATCATGCCGGGCGCCACGATCACGATCATCGGCCTTGGTCCGATTGGATTGATGTTCGTGAGGCTCGCGAAAGTCTACGGGGCGCGCGTGATCGCCATCGGCCGCCGCAAAACACAACTGGATCGCGCCGCCGCGATGGGCGCCGATGAGTTGATTTCGACCGCGCAGACGCCCAAGCCCGCGCGCGTCGTCCGCGAGCTGACTCAGGGGCGCGGAACCGACATCGCCATCGAAGCCGTCGGCAATCCTGAGACGTGGCATTGGGCCGTCGACATGGTCCGTCGAGGAGGCATGGTCAATTTCTTCGGCGGCTGCCCCAACGACAGCCGCGTGAACCTCGATACGTCGCTGCTGCACTACTCCGAGATTACTTGCAAGGCCAGCTTCCACCACACGCCGGTCCACATCCGGAAGGCGCTCGACGTGGTGAGCAACGGCGACATCACGGCGCGCGATTTTGTCAATCGCGAAGAACCGCTGGCGAACCTGCTCGAAGTGATGCGGCACCTGATGAGCCACAACGGCCACCTGAAGACCGCGATCATTCCCTGACCCGGAGTGGGCCCGATGGCGCTGGCCCCGATGCTCCTGGCCCCCAAAGACTTCGTTCGGACTCCCGCGGCGATGGCGGCGAATTTCGGCCGCGCCGATGCCGAGTCCTACACGCGCTGGCTTGCGACCAGTCACTACGAAAATTTTCACGTCGTCAGTTTTCTGCTTCCCAGGCGGCTGCACCAGGATTTCTACAACGTCTATGCGTTCTGCCGCTGGGCGGACGATCTCGGCGACGAGCTCGGCGACACCGCCGAGAGCCTGCGGCTGCTTGCCTGGTGGCGCGGCCGACTCGAAGCGATGTACCGGGGTGAAGCGGCGCACCCGGTGTTCGTCGCGCTGCGCGGAACGGTCGGGCGCTTTTCGATTCCCCAGGAGCCGTTCGCCGATCTGATTCGCGCGTTCGTGCAGGATCAGACGGTCGCGCGCTATCGCGATTGGGAGGATGTGCTGGGCTACTGCCGGTATTCGGCGAACCCGGTGGGGCGGCTGGTGCTGCATCTGTGCGGCTACACCGACGCGGAGCGCCGGCGTCTGTCCGACGCGACTTGCACCGCGCTCCAACTCGCGAATTTCTGGCAGGACGTCACGGTGGATCTCGAAAAGAGCCGCATCTACCTGCCGCTCGAAGCGCTCGCGCGGAACGGATCGAGCGAAGCGGAAGTCGTGGCGCGGCGTGCGACGCCCGCGTTTCGGGCCGCCATGCGAGAGGCGGTCGGCTACGCGCATCGTCTCTTCGAGCAAGGTCTGCCGCTGGCGGGAATGGTGGACCGGCGCCTCTCGGTCGACCTGGAATTGTTCAGCCGCGGCGGCATGCGAGTGCTCGAAAAGATTCGGGCGGCCGATTACGACGTGCTGTCGGCGCGTCCCGCCATCTCGCAGGGCGAGCGCGTCTGGCTGCTGCTGCGCACGCTCGCACGCGCCGCGCTGCGCAGGGCGGCGTGAATGCCGCTCGAAGATTCGTTCGCACACTGCCGCCGCATCGCGCGGAGCCGCGCGAAAAACTTCTACTATGCTTTTCTTCTGCTGCCGGCTGCCGAGCGCGACGCGATGTGTTCGATCTATGCGTTCATGCGCTATTGCGACGATTTGAGCGACGAGCCCGGAGCGACGCGCGAGGCGCTGGCCGAGTGGCGCGCGGCGCTCGATCGCACGCTGGCGGGGGATGCTTCGGGACACCTGGCGCTGCCTGCGTTCGGCGCGACTGTCGAGCGTTACAAAATTCCGCCCGAGTATTTTTACGAGATGATCGACGGCGTGACTTCGGATTTGGAGCCGCGGCGCATTGGAACGTTCGACGAGCTGTACCGATACTGCTACCAGGTGGCGTCGGTGGTGGGTCTGACGACGGTGCACGTGTTCGGATTCGATTCTCCCGAAGCTCTGCCGCTCGCCGAGAAATGCGGCGTCGCGTTTCAGTTGACCAATATCCTGCGGGACGTACGCGAAGACGCCGGCCGCGGGCGAATCTACCTGCCGGGCGAGGATCTCGCGAAGTTTGGCGTGAGTCCCGCGGACCTCGCTCACGGGGGCGCGACCACGCGATTCCGCGAGCTGATGCGCTACGAAGCCACGCGGGCCCGCGATTACTACCGGCAGGCGGAACCGCTCCCGCGGATGATTCGGCCGCCCTGCCGGCGCGCGCTGCGCGCGCTGATTGGAATCTACTCGAGCCTGTTGGGTAAGATCGAGAGGTCGAACTATGATGTGCTGCGCGGACGTATCTCGCTTTCGGCGCCGGAAAAACTTTGGGCTGTTGCGAATGCGGCGTTCGGCGGTTAAGAGCAAGCGCCTGCATTGCCAAAGGCCCCGGAATCTGGGCAGGCCGGAGACCCGGCCCACGCATTCTGACGAAGCGCCGAGGACCTGTCGGCTGACGGGCAGGCGAAACCGCCTGCCCCACCTTCCGAGCACTGGTGTTTGCGGCGAAGCCGCACTGT
>JBOGMR010000460.1:0-7692 GCA_050746825.1 Bryobacteraceae bacterium
ACTACGGGCTCTTCCTCAACACGATCGTCGACTTCGTGATCGTGGCGTTCGCGATTTTTCTGCTGGTCAGGCAGGTGAACCGCTTCGCCGCGAAACCCGCGCCCGCGGCCGCGCCCGCCACTAAAGAGTGCCCCTACTGCGTCTCGACCATTTCGCTGGCCGCCAAGCGCTGCCCGCAGTGCACGTCACAACTCTGAGGCCCTCCGCCTTCCGCGAGCTATAATTCGCATATATGCGCGAAGTGAAGCATTCTGTGTGCGCGCTCGATTGTCCCGACGCGTGCTCCATGCTCGTCACAGTCGACGCGGGACGTGCGACGCAGCTTCGCGGGGATCCGGATCACCCTGTCACGCGCGGTTTCTTATGCGCAAAAGTCGCGCGCTATCTGGACCGCGAGTATTCGCCCGATCGTCTGCTCTATCCACAGCGCCGCGTCGGGCCGAAGGGCGAGGGCTGCTTCGAGCGCATCACCTGGGACGAGGCGCTCGACGAAATCGCGTCGCGCCTGAGCGCGGTCTCGGCCGATTTCGGACCGGAAGCCATCCTTCCTTATAGCTACGCCGGCACCATGGGCTACCTCAACGGCTCCGGCATGGATCGCCGGTTCTTCCACCGGATGGGAGCGTCGCGACTCGATCGCACCATTTGCTCCGCGGCCGGCATGGCGGCGGCCACCGAGTCTCTTGGCGACCGCTTCGGCACTGAGCCCGAGCAGTTCCGCCACTCGCGCCTGATTATCGCCTGGGGCGCCAACATTCTTGGAACGAGTGTTCACCTGTGGCCGTTCATCGTCGAGGCGCGCCGCCAGGGCGCACGCTTTTACACGATCGATCCGCGCCGCAATCGCACCGGGCGTCTTTCCGACAAGCACTTTTTCATTAACCCGGGCGCCGATACCGCGCTCGCGCTCGGCATGATCCACGTGATCCTCGCCGAGAACCTGCACGACCGCGATTACGTCGAGCGCCACACCATCGGATTTGACCAGCTTGCCGCGCAGGCACTCGAGTATCCGCCGCAGCGCGTCGCGGCCCTCACGGGAATTCCGGCCGAAGAGGTGGTCACGCTGGCACGCGAGTACGCCACCACGCGGCCCGCCGTCATTCGTCTGAACTATGGCGTACAGCGCAGCGAGCGCGGCGGCCTCGCGGTCCGCGCCGTTCTCGCGCTGCCGGCCATCACCGGCTCGTGGAAGGAAATCGGCGGCGGCTTTCAGCTTTCGACCTCGCACGCCTTCCGGGTTGACCGCGCCGCCCTCGAGCGGGCCGACTTGCAGCGCCGCTCGCCCCTCGGCCGGGAAGCTCGTCTCATCAATATGACCGAGCTCGGCAAGGCGCTCGCGCTCGACAATCCGCCGGTGAAGGCGCTGGTTGTTTACAACTCCAACCCTGCGGGCATCGCGCCGAATCAGAACCTGGTCATGCAAGGGCTGAGCCGCACCGATCTGTTCACGGTGGTGCTGGAGCAAACGCACACCGATATTGCCGACTTCGCGGACATCCTTTTGCCCGCGACCACTTTTCTCGAGCACAACGATCTCTACTTCGCCTATGGGCATCACTATCTCCAACTTGCCCGCGCGGTCGTCTCGCCGCCTGGCGAAGCGCGCTCGAACGTCGACGTGTTCCGCGCCCTCGCCAAGCGCATGGGATTCGACGACCCGTGCTTCGACGACTCCGAAGACGACATGATGCGGCAGCTTCTTGCATCGGACCATCCGCACATCAAGGGGATCACGCTCGAACAACTGGACCGCGAGCACTCGGTACGCCTGCACGTCGCACCGAACGGCGATCCATTCTTGCCGTTCGCTGAAGGCAAGTTCGCCACGCCTTCCGGACGCTGTGACCTGCGGCTGCCGGATTTCGTCCCGCCCGAGGAATCCCGCTTCGGCGATGGCGCGCTGCTCGCGAAGTTTCCACTGGAGCTGATCTCACCCAAAAACGACGACAGCATGAACTCAACCTTCGGCAACCGTCCCGACACCGATCGGCAGACCGCCGTGCTCGAGATGCACGCGGCCGACGCCGCGCCCCGCGGGATCGTGAACGGCGATCAGGTGCGCGTGTTCAATGGCCGCGGCTCCTCGGTGCTGCTCGCAAGCGTCAACGGCGCCGTCGCTCCGGGCGTTGTCTGCACTCCCGCCGTGCGGTGGGCGCGCAAATCGCCCGGCGGACGAAACGTGAACGCACTCACGTCCGACCGTCTCACGGACATCGGCGGCGGCCCGGTGTTTTACAGTTGCCTGGTGGAAGTCGAAAAGATTGGAGACTAATGATGGTCGAATCCGGCGTGGCGCATGCACTCGTGCCTGCCACGTCCCGGCTGGTCGGGACGCTTGCGCAGGGCAGCAGGGTCGGTGGTAGTTCGCCAAGCGCCGGGACGAGTCTCGGCGTGGCCGGCACAAACGCCCGCGCCACGTTGACGGTCTGCCTCTGCCTCGTGCTTGTCTCCCTTACCGCCTGCCGAGGCCGGCGCGAAACCATCCGCGTCCAGCAAACCGACGAAGACGCCGCTACTCTAGCCAGCGTCGTCCACGTCGCCGACCCGCGCGCCACCCCGCAGCTCCTCAAAGGCTTTCATCCCGTCGAACAAAACGCCTGGCGCTGGACCACCGGGCAATTCTCTGTCGCGCTGCGCCCGCCTCGCAACGCCGCGCAGAAAGGCGCGGTCCTGCAACTCAAGTTTTCCATCCCCGAACCCGTCATCGCGCGCTTCAAGACCGTCTCGTTATCCGCCGGTATCACTGGCGGAAAGCTGTCACCCGAGACCTACACCCAGGGAGGTGAATTCGTCTACCAGCGGGATGTCGATCCCAAGTACCTCACGGGTGACGCCGTCACGGTCGACTTCACTCTGGACAAGTTCCTCCCGCCAAGCGAATCGGATCAGCGCGAGCTCGGCGTCGTGGTATCGTCGATCGGACTCGAAGCCAAATGAACCGGGCCGCGCGGGCGGCGTTCTGGCTCGCTCCCCCTCTCCTCTGCCTCGCTCTCTACTGGCCGGCACTATCTGTCTGGTTTCAGCAGGACGACTTCGCGTGGCTCGGCCTCAGCGGGCAAGTCGGCACTTTCGACGACCTCATTCGCGTGCTGTTTACGCCGATGGCACAGGGAACCATCCGGCCTCTCAGCGAGCGCGCCTACTTTATCGGCCTGTACGAGCTGTTCGGGCTCGACCCGCTGCCGTTCCGTATCATCGCGTTTTTGACGCAGTTCGCAAACCTTGTTCTCGTCTCTGCGATCACGCTGCGGCTGACGCAGTCGCGCGTCGCGGCATTCCTCGCCCCGGTGTTGTGGACTGCGAACGTCGCGATATTCCGGCCGATGACGTGGTCGTCCTCGTACAACCAGATCCTCTGCGCGTTGTTCATTCTCAGCGCGTTCCTCTTCTTCCTTCGATACATTGAGACCGGGCGCACGCGCGATCGCGTGTTGATGTGGACGGCGTTTTTCCTCGGCTTCGGAGCGCTCGAGCTCAACGTCGTCTTTCCGGCCCTGGCCGCCACGTACGCGTTCCTGTTTGCGCGCCGCCACTTCGCCGGCACGCTGTGGCTGTTCGTTCCGGCGATCCTGTTCACCGTGATGCATCGTCTGGCAGCACCGAAGACGTCAGCGTCGGTCTACACGATGTACTTCGATACGTCCATCGTCGCGACGCTGTGGAAATACTGGGTCTGGGGATTCGGCGCGACGCGACTGAAGGAAGTCACCCAGCCGCCGCATTGGCTCGCGGGAGTCGTCATTGGGGTGCTCTGCGTGGGGCTTGTAGTGTTCACGGTGAATGAATTGCGCCAGCGGCACTGGCTTCCCCTTTTTGCGCTCGCGTGGTTCGTGATTGCGCTCGGTCCGGTTTTGCCGCTGCGCGATCACCTGTCCGACTACTATCTGGTTACGCCAACCATCGGGCTGTCGATCCTGGGCGCCGCTGCCATTGCCGCGGCGTGGCGCGCTGCGCTTCCTGTGAAGATCGCGGCCGTGATCGGGGCCGCCGCCTACGCCGGCACTTCCGTCCCGGTCGTCGTCCAAGGGGAACAATGGGCGGTTGAGAGCACCAGCCGCATCGAGAAGTTGCTTGGGGGCGTCGCGCAGGCACGCCGGTTACACCCCGATCGGACGATTCTGCTGACAGGCATCGACGACGAGCTTTTTTGGACGGGCATGATCGATAATCCCTTCCGTCTGATCGGTGTGTCCGACGTTTACCTCGCCCCGGATAACGGAGCGCTGATCACGCCTCACCCGGAACTAGGGCGCGTGTCCGACTTTGTCCTCCCGGCCGGGCCGACCCTGATCGGGTTGGAGCGGGGTGACATTGTCGTGTACACGCTGATGCGCGACCGCCTCCGGAATATTACTTTGATCTACGAGTCCACCGCGCGCCTTCAACTGAAGCCCGAAGAGCCGCGCCGCGTCGATGTCGGCAGTCCGCTGCTCGCTTATCTGCTGGGCAAGTCCTGGCACGCGCGCGAGGGGGGCTCCCGGTGGATGCCCCGCTCCGCGACTCTGCGCATCGGCGGCCCGAGGTCCACTTCCGAGCGGCTTTACATCTTGGGGTATTCCTCGGCCCAGCAGCTTGCCCACGGTTCGGTGGAGCTTCGCGTGAAGCTGGACGGCAAGGCGTTGCCCGCTGCCAACATCCAGCCCGGCACCGAATCATTCAACTTTGATTTCGCGATTCCTCCCGAGCTCGTTGGCAGGCCGGTGATCGAAATCGAAGTCTCCGTGGACCGCACCTTTAGTGACGGCCGCGAGCTGGGAGCCGCTTTCGGCGTCTTCGAAATTCGTTAACGTGGCGCAGGTACTCTTGCCAGGCACTCTTGCCTGCCACGCACGACTCGCCGGGCCGCTTGGTTCAGCTACCCCAGCGCCATTTTCTTCACCTGCCCCAAATCAATCTTCCCTGTCCCCAGCTTCGGAATCGACTCCACATAAACAATGCTCTCCCGCTTAGGAATCCAGATCTTCGGCAGGTCGCCCGCATTCAGCGCTTCCCAAAGGTCGGCCGCCTTTTTCCCCGCAGCCGTATGAAACACCACGAGCCGCTCGCCCTTTTGCTCGTCAGGCACAGCCGTGACCACGCACTCGGCCTCCGTCCCAACCACCTCCTGCAACGCCAACTCAATCTTGATGTGCGGCACCATTTCTCCGCCGATCTTGCTGAAACGGGCGAGCCGGTCGGTGATCCGGATGAAGCCGTCGTCATCGATGGCCGCGATGTCGCCGGTCACGTACCAGCCGTCGCGGAGAACCTCTGCGGTCTTCTGCGGCTGATTCAAATAACCCATCATTCGATTCGGACCGCGCACCAGCAGCAGTCCTTCCTTGCCCGCAGGCAGCGATTCGAACGAGTCCGGGTCCACCACTTTGGCCGCCACACCGGGCAGCGGATGGCCCACTGTGCCAGGCTTGGTCCCGGTCTGTTTCTCCCGACCCTCCTCGACGTTTGGCGTATTCACCGCGATCACAGGACTCATCTCCGTCGCGCCGTATCCTTCGAGCAAATCCAGATTGAACTTTTCGCGGAACGGACCCGCCACTGAGTCGCGCAGCTTTTCGGCTCCCACCAGGCACCAGCGCAGCGAGTGGAATTGCGTCGCGTGACACTTCCGCGTGTATGTCGAATAGAACGTCGGTGTAGAGACCAGCAGCGTCGCCCCATACTGCTCGACCAACTCGCCGATTCTCGACGCGTCGACCGGATTGGCATGATAGACCACGCCGAATCCCGCGACCAGCGGAAACCAGAGTCCCACCGTGAAGCCGAACGAATGAAAGAACGGGAGCACGCCCATCATCCGGTCGCGCTCCGTGACCCAGAACACCTGCGCGATGCTCTCGGCGTTCGAGAGGATATTGTGATGCGAGAGCATCACTCCTTTCGGCGTGCCCGTGCTGCCGCTCGAGAAGATGACGGTCGCCAGATCGTGCGCCTTTGCCTTCGATCGCAGCGGGGCGACACGCGCCTTCACAAGCGCCACCGCCTTCTCCAATCCGCTGGCCCCCTTGAGCAGATCCTCGAGAAAGACCATTCCTTCCCGGGCTTCGATTTTGGCCTTCGCCAAAAACACCTTGGAGGTGATGATGGTCTTGATGCCGCACTGCTCGATTGCCGAGTTCATCGATTCGCGGCCTACAGTGAAGTTCAGATTCACCGGAACTTTTCCCGCCAGCCTCGCGGCAATGTTCGCGAGCGCTCCACCGGCAGAGGCTGGGATCAGAAGGCCCACCATAGGCTCCGCACCGCAATACTTCCGGAACTTGCGTGCCAGGATCAGACTGCCCGCAAGAGCGCGCCCGAATGTCAGCTCCTGACCCATCGAGTCGGCCATGCAGAATTCCGACCAGTTCGCGCGCGCCGTCTCAACGAAACGCCGCTCGAGCACGTCCCGCGGGTCACGCCGCTGCTCGGTCGCTCGCGCGCCTAATTCAAGCATCGCCTGCCGGACTTCGTGGGCCTTCGCCTTCGACGAAAGCGGCCATCCGAACGTCACGGTCACCGGATAAGGGAATTTGCGCGGCCTCTTCCACAGAAACTTCCCTTCGGCGAAACTGAAAACACTGCCCCACAGGCGATCGAGATGCACGGGAATCACAGGCACGTCGAGACCGTCGACAATGCGCTCGAAGCCGCGCTTGAACGGCAGCAGATTTCCGGTCCGGCTGATGGCGCCCTCCGCGAAGATGCACACGACGTGCCCGCCTTCGAGTTCCGCGCGCGCCCGGTCGAGCGATTCAATGATCTCGCGCCGGTTGCCGCCCGCCACCGGGATCGCCTTCATCAGCCGGAACAGCCAATTCACTCCTTTCATTTCGTAGTAAGGTTTGTAAACCATGAAGCGCACGAAGCGCTGGATGCAGGCGCCGACGAGAAACCCGTCGACGAACGACACGTGATTCACGACGAGGAGCGCAGGGCCTCGAAACGGCACATGCTCCTGGCCTTCAATCCGGATCTTGTAGACCGTATGAGTCAGCAGCCAGAGCGAGAAGCGAATGAGAAAATCGGGCAGGATCTTCAGCGCAAACACCGTCCCGGCCAGCGTGAACAAACCGAGCACCAGAATCACGCCGGAGGGCGACATCCGCATTGCGTCATGCAGCAGGTAAAATGCGCCGGAGGCAAGCAGGACGCCGGCGGTGTTCAGGAAATTATTGGTGGCGAGGATGCGGCCCGTCTCCCGCCGCTCGCTCTTTTGCTGCAGCAGCGCGTTCAGCGGCACCGCGAACAAGCCGGCCGACAATCCGAGCGCCGCCATCACCATCGCCGTTTCTGCATAGCGCGCGCCCAATGCCGACAGCACGAGCAGGCTCACGCCCATGCCGATCGACCCAAGGGGCACCAGTCCGAGCTCGACTTTGTCCCCCGACAGACGCCCCGCGGCGATACTGCCCGCTCCGATGCCGAGGGCGATGAACATCGACAGCATGCCTGTGCGCAGCTCGCTCGCATGCAGGACTTCCTTGCCGAGCACAATCACGTCCATCTGCATGAGCGCGCCGAGAAACCAGAAATACGAGATCGCAATCACGGTGAGCCAGAGCACGCGGTTGGCGCGCAGGTGGCGCATGCCTTTCAGAATCTCCGCCCAGGGATTCCACTCGAACCGGTGGACGTGGCCCTTTGCTGCGACGCGCGGAATCCCGAAGCTGGTGACCGTGCCCACAATGGCGATCCCGGTGAGGGTCATGC
>JBOGMR010000461.1:0-6554 GCA_050746825.1 Bryobacteraceae bacterium
GCAGTATACCGACCCGCGAACCATCGGTGCATGGTCGGGGGCCATCAGTTCCCTCACTGCGGTGTATTGGTTTTGTGCCGAGCGCTCGGGGATGCTGCGCGAGCCGGCGGCGGAGGGTGTGGCGGCGCGGGAGGTGGAAGTCCATGGAGAACCCACGGTCTGAGCTGGCTGGCAAAGTCGTTCTGGTGACCGGCGCCGCGAAGCGCATGGGACGCGCGATCGCGCTGCGGTTGGCGCGCGAAGGAGCGAGTGTGGCGATCCACTACGGCTCGTCGCGCCAAGAAGCGGAGCGGACGGCGGCGGAGTGCGGCGGCGCGCCGCTGTTCCAGGCGAACCTGGAGCGCGTCGTCGAGATTGAGGCGATGTTCCGCGAGATTGGCGAACGGCTGGGCCGCCTCGATGGCCTCGTGAACAACGCTGCGCGATTCACGCGAATCGATCCGCTCGACGTGACGGAGGCCGACTGGGATTTCATTCACTCGGTGAATCTGAAGGCGGTGTTCTTCTGCTGCCAGCAGGGAGCGCGGCTGATGCGCCAGTCGGGCGGCGGCCGGATCGTGAACATCAGCTCGCTGGGCGGGCTGCGGCCCTGGTCCGGGCACGCGCACTACTGTGCATCGAAAGCCGGCGTCATCATGCTGACGAAGGCGCTCGCCAAGGCGTTCGCGCCGGAGATCACGGTGAACTCGGTCGCGCCCGGTGTGTTCCCGTTCGGCAAGACGGACGAGCGGATCGGGAAGTTGATCAGCGTGACGCCGGCCCGGCGCGCGGGCGCTGCTGATGACCTGGCCGGCGCGGTGGTGTATTTTCTCGGCGCGACGAACTTCGTGACGGGGCAGGTGCTCGCGGTGGATGGCGGATTGAGCTTGAAATAGAGGATCTCAGCGGAAGGTGATTTGGTATTCGGCGCCGGGCGTGAGGTCGACCGAGGCGACACCGCCGGTGAAAGTGAAACGCACCGGCTTGCCGGCAGCGGTGATTGCGGCGATCTGTTGGCCGTGCGGTGGGCGCAGTTTCTTGCGCGAGGCGACCTTGGGACGCAACGCTGCGGCGCTCGCTCTGCCGCCGGTCCAGGCGAGATCGAGTTCGACGCCACCGCGCGCGCGCAGGCCTTTGATCGAGCCTGCGGGCCAAGCTTTCGGAAGCGCCGGCAGAAAATGGATTTCGCCGGCATGGCTCTGCATCAGCATTTCGACCATGCCCGCGGCGCCTCCGAAGTTTCCGTCGATCTGGAACGGCGGGTGATTGTCGAGCAGATTCGGGTGCGTCGACTTGGCCAGCAGCGCGACCACGTTCTCGTGCGCGGTGTCGCCCTCCTCGAGACGCGCCCAGAAGTTGATGATCCAGGCGCGGCTCCAGCCGGTGTGACCGCTGCCGGCCTTCAGGCGCCGCTCCAGAGTCGTGCGCGCAGCCTTGGCCAGCTCCGGCGTACCGCGCAGCGTGATCTGATTGCCTGGGTGCAGCGCGAACAGATGGGAGATGTGGCGGTGCCCGGGCTGCGGCTCGTCGTAGTCTTCCATCCACTCCTGCAACTGCCCGTGTTTTCCGATCTTGGGCGGCAAGAGCCGGTCGCGCGCCGAAGCGACCTTCTTGCGAAACTCGACGTCCACTCCCAGAATTTCGCTCGATTCCATCACCCGGCTGAAGAGCGCGTGGGCGATCTGGGTGTCCATCGACGGCCCCATGCACAGCCGCGCGGAAAAGCCGTCGGGCGCGCGGTAATCGTTCTCAGGCGAGATAGATGGTCCCGTGATCAGGTGTCCTGCGCCATCATCCACCATGTAATCGAGCAGGAACTCGGCAGCCTCTTTCATCACGGGATACGCGCGCTTGGCGAGGAACGCGCGATTCTGGGTGAACTCGTAGTGATCCCAGAAATGCAGGCTCAGCCACGCGCCACCGGTAGGCCAGACGCCGGAGCGCACGCCATCGATGGGCGTCGCATGTCCCCAACCATCGATGTTGTGATGGAACACGAAACCGCCGGCGCCGTAGAGCTCACGCGCCACGCGGCGGCCGTCGATGCGCGAGCGGTCGATCAAGTCGAACAGCGGCTCATGCAACTCCGAGAGATTCGTGACCTCGGCGGGCCAGTAGTTCATCTCGGTGTTGATGTTGATGGTGTACTTGCTGTCCCAGGAAGGCGAGAGCGAATCGTTCCAGATGCCTTGCAGGTTGGCGGGCAGTGTGCCGGGACGACTGCTGCCCATAAGCAGGTAGCGGCCGAACTGGAAATAGAGCGCTTCGAGGGCCAGATCGGTTTCGCCCTGCTGCACGCGCTTGAGGCGCTCGCCGGTGGGAAGATCTGGCGCCGGCGCATTCAGGCGGAACTGGACGCGGCGGAGGAGACGCTGGTGATCGGCGACGTGTGCCGCACGAAGCTGCGCGTAGGATTTCTTTGACGCCGCCAGGACCTGATCGCATTTCGCTGCGGGATCCTTCTCGCGGTAGCTGGTCGCGGCGGCGAGAAACAGCGTGACCGCGCCGGCGCCATCGACGACGACGTGATTTCCCTCCGCGCGCCGGTTGCCGCCTTCGTTCAAGGCCAGCAGCGCAGCATGGAACTTAACGCCGACCCTTCGCTCGGCTTCGTGGCGGCTGCCGTGTGGAATAGCCTCGCCTTGCATCACGACCCGATTCGAAGCGATCGCGGCGGTCTTGCTGTCGGCTTCGCGGCTGAGCGTGGCCGCCAAGGAGATGCGGCCGGGCTTGTCGCAGGTGAGTCGGACCACCAACACCTGGTCGACAGCGGTCGAAAACACTTCGCGCGTGTACGTGGCGTCGCCGATCTTGTAGGTGATGCGGACGACGCCGGAATCGAGGTCGAGCTCGCGGCGGTAGTCGCTCGCGTTCTCGTGCCCGGCAAAACGCAGCGTCATGTCGCCGAGCGGCTGATAGGGCGGCATTCGACGCGGAATCGAGATGATGGCTTTGTCGGCGAGCGCTTCGGCTTCCTTGACCTTGCCTTCCTTCAGGAGGCGCCGTACTTCGGGAATCGCGTTGCGGCCGTCCGGATTGTTGCGGTCGCGCATCTCACCGGCCCAGATGGAGTCTTCGTTGAGCTGAATACGTTCGGTCGGGACTCCGCCGAAGACCATCGCGCCGAGGCGGCCGTTGCCGATCGGGAGAGCCTCGTTCCATTGGGACGCGGGCTTGCGGTACCAGAGGGTGGCTTCACTCGATGAATGCTGCACCTGAGCGGCAAGCGCAGCGACAGGAACAGTAGCGAGAAACTGACGACGGGTGTGTTTCATGCGTGGGGCAGATCTCCGACCTGCCCAGGCACCCTATTTGGTGCGGCGGGGGACCGTCTTCTTCTGAGCCGGGGGCGGGCAGTTGTACCCGAGGCCCTTCAGCATCGCACACGCCTTGCCGGCTTGCTCGGTGTTCGGGTACTTCGAATAGAGCCGCCGGTACTCCTCCTGCGCGGCTGTTTTCTGGCCGAGGCGGAACAGCGACTGGCCCTTCATGTACATGGCATCGGGTGTCTTGGCGCCCTCCGAGTACTTCTCGAGCACCATGTCGAAGTGCTTCAGCGCTTCCTCATAGTTGCCTGCGTCGTAATAGATCTGGCCGATCCAGAATTCGGCGTTGGGCGCCAGGTCCGTATTGCCGTAATACTTCAGATATTCCGCGAACTGCTGGAGCGCCAAGTCGTTTTTGCCGCCCATCTTGTCTTTGTACGCGTTGTTGTACAGCGTTTCCGCCGGAATCGCAGGAGGGCCTCCGCCGGCGCCCGGCTGCGTCATAGTGGCGGAACCTGGCGTCGGCGCTGGCGGCGGCTCCCTGATCACACGCATCTGGTTGCCCAAATCAACGAGCTTCTGCTCCAGTCGGCTCATGCGCGAGAGCAGGTCGCTCATCGATTCCTTCACGCTCTGGAATTCGGACGCCATCTGATCGACCTTCGAGCCCACGCCCGCAATCGGCGCGCCGATCATCTTCGCTTGCTCGGCAAGCTTGTCGTTGACACTCCTGTCCAACCCAGCTTGCGCGTTGTTGGACTTGTGCGCCGCATCCAGCGTCTGCTGCACCAGCACGGTGAGCCCCGACAGTTTCTCGTCGACGGTGCGCTGCAACGTGCGGACCTGATCCTGCACTGCAGCTACGTCGCGCTGGACTTCAAGAATTTCCTTCTTCTGGGCCGGGGCGATTGCGGGAAGCGCGAGCACAGCCAGCGCGCAGAGGAAGGGCGAAAAAATGCGGTCGCTCAGTAGCCTCATAGAACTGTCTCCATAATGACATGGGACGGACGCCGCCGCCCGTCCCGTTACGCCGGTGTTACTGCCCGACCGCGAAGTGAGCGCGCCGGTTCCGCTGCCAGCACGATTCGCTGGCCTCGGTGCAGGCCGGACGCTCTTTGCCGAAACTGATCGTTCTCAGCCGGTCGGCGGGAACACCCAGTTGCACGAGGAATTCCTTGGCCGCCGTGGCGCGCCGGTCGCCCAGACCGAGGTTGTATTCCGCCGAGCCGCGTTCATCGCAATGTCCTTCCACCATGATCGTGATGTTCGCGAAATCGCTGAAAATGCCCTTGAGCGCGTCGGCGTTGCGCGTGAGCGTGGCCCGCGCATCTTCGCGGATATCGCTCCTGTCGTAGTCAAAGAAAGCGTCTTGCACTTCTTTCTGCAGGCGTTCTTCGACGGTGACGCGCCGCGCGGGTGGCGGCGGCGGTGGAGGCGGTGGCGCCGCGACATTCACGCTGGCCGTCGCTTCGCGGCTTCCTCCCGGCCCCTTGGCCGTCAACCGGTACGTCGTCGAACTGCTTGGGAACACCGTGCGCGAGGCGCTGGCCTGCACCGTACCCACACCCGGCTCGATCGAAATATCCGTCGCGTCCTGCACGGACCACTTCAGGGTGGCGGACTGGCCTCGCTCGATGGAACTCGGCTCGGCGCTGAAGGAAATCGCCGGCGGTTTGGGTGGCGTCGGTGTCACCGTCTCTTTCACAGGCGGTGGAGGTGGAGGAGGCGGCGGCGTCTTCTTCTTGCAACCCCCCGCGAGCAAAACCAACACCAGACCTATCAAGACAGCAGTGCTACTGCTCTTTCTGAACATCTCCTCTCCTCTCGTACGCAATCTCATCCTAGTCTCGTTTGACCCACACTGGCATCGTATTCCGGCCCTGTGTGGTCAACCTTTGCACTCTGGTTCCGTCCGCCAGCATCGTCCAGATCTGCGACGATCCGCTGCGGGTTGAAGCAAACACGATGTGGCGTCCGTCGGGCGCCCAGGTCGGATTTTCGTTCCTGCCCGCTCCGTGCGTTAACTGGTCGGACCGCCGGGTTGCCACGTCCATGATAAACACGTTGAAGTTACCAGGCTCGTAACCGCGGCTCCAGGAGAACGCGATCACTTGCCCGTTCGGATGCCAGGCGGGATTGGTGGCTTCGCCTTCGCCCGACGTCAGCCGTTCCGCGCTTGCGCCATCCAGAGTCATCTTATATATCTGCGGCATCCCCGATCGCCCCGAGACGAACACCACCTCGCCTCCCTTCGGGCTCACCTTCGGTTCCACTTCGATCGCGCGCGACTGCGTCAACCGCTGAGCCTGCCCCCCATCTGCATTCGCGATGTAAATCTGCGCCCAGCCGCTGCCGCTAACCGTGGACGAGTACAGCACCCTCTGACCGTCCGGGGTGAAGCTCGGCGTTGCGTTCATCGACGCATTCGGGCTGAAGAACAGCAGCCGCCTGCCCGTTTCCAGTGAGTGTATAAATATACCAGGATTTCCCCTCGCATAGGTAGTGAAGGCCAGCTTGGTCCCGTCGGGTGAACCGGAGGGAGTGATCGTGATCGACTTATAGGAGGTGAAGGGCTTCTGGTTGGAGCCGTCGGGATCCATCGACCAGATTTCTTTGCTGGTGGTGCGATCGGAGACGAAGTAGATCTTGCTGCCGAGGAGCGAGGCGCCGCCGAACTTGGCGATGATGTCGGCCGCGAACTCGTGCGCCACTTTCCGGGCGCCTTGGTCGCTCAGGGGGCCGAAGTATCGCTTGCCGAGAAGTTGCGCGCCCGAGACCTGGTCGCCGCGCACATCGAAGAGCCAGCCCGACAGCACGATCTGTGCGTCCTGCGCGGCTGCGTAGCCGAACGCCAGGTGAGTGGCGCTGACCGGCGGCCCCGACCAGTCCGTCAGCCACGGCCCCTGGCGCACCGGGCGGCCGGGCGATCCTTTCTTCGACGAGACAGGCGGCAGCGGCGGCCGAAAATCTTCGGGCTGCTGCGGCACTTCGAGCGGGTAGAAGCTCTTCGCCGCCATTTGAAACAGTCCGGAGCTGTCGAGGTCGCCGAACAGGGTCTTGTTGAACGCGTCCATGAAGCGGGCAGATTCGCCCGCTCCGCGAAAGTCCGGCACTGCCAGTTTGGGCAACGTGCCGCCCGTGATCTTCACGATCACGTCCTGCGCGCCGGCCACAAACACAGCAGCCAGCGCCGCACAGACAAGCCACTTCGATTGGTTTCTCATCGCTCTAACCATAATGAGGCAGGTCTCAGACCGGCCCAGTTTCCGAAGCTGCCAAAGTCCACAATTAACGGGCAGGCCGGAGACC
>JBOGMR010000462.1:0-4469 GCA_050746825.1 Bryobacteraceae bacterium
CGTCAGTCCCGCCGCGCCCATGTCCTGAATACCGACGATCGCGCCAGTCGCCATCGCTTCGAGACACGCTTCGAGCAGGAGCTTTTCCATGAACGGATCGCCCATCTGCACATTGGGCCGTTTCTGCTTAGCCTCTTCGGTGAACTCGGCCGAGGCCATCGAGGCGCCGTGAATGCCGTCACGCCCGGTTTTTGCGCCAACGTAAATCACCGGGTTGCCGACGCCCGAGGCCCTTCCGTAGAAAATCCGGTCCTTGCGGAAGACGCCGAGCGCGAACACGTTTACCAGTGGATTGCCGTTGTAGCAGGACTCGAAGACGCACTCGCCGCCGACGGTTGGGACGCCGAAGCAATTGCCGTAATGTGCGATGCCCGAGACTACGCCGGAGAGGATGCGCCGGTTGCGCGCGCCAACCTCCGGGTCGTCCGGCGGGCCGAAGCGCAGGGCATCGAGCACCGCGATGGGCCGCGCGCCCATGGTGAAGATGTCGCGGAGAATTCCGCCGACGCCGGTGGCCGCGCCCTGGAAGGGCTCGATGAAACTCGGATGATTGTGCGACTCGATCTTGAACGCGATCGCGTAACCGTCGCCGATATCGATGATCCCGGCGTTCTCTCCGGGCCCTTGCAGCACGCGCTCGCCGCGCTGCGGCAGCTTCTTCAGATGGATGCGCGAGCTTTTGTAGGAGCAGTGCTCGCTCCACATCACGCTGAAGATGCCGAGCTCGGTGTAGGCCGGCTCGCGCCCGAGCAGTGAAACAATTTTGCGGTATTCCGCCTGGGTGAGCTGGTGCTGCGCGATCAGTTCGGGCGTTATCGCCGCGGCGGGCATCACCGCCCGACCGCCACCGTCGCCATCGAGCGCAGCACGGCGAGGCCGTCGCTGGATCCCATGAGCGGCTCAGCGGCTCGCTCCGGATGCGGCATCATCCCCATGACATTTCGCCCGCGGTTCAGCACGCCGGCGATGTCGCGCAGCGAACCGTTCGGATTATCGAGGTAACGGAAGGCGACGCGATCTTCGGCTTGGAGTTCATCGAGTGTCCTGTTATCGGCGAAGTAGCAGCCTTCTCCGTGCGCCACCGGCAGGTTCAGCACCTGGCCCTTCGAGGCCGCGCAGGTGAAGGGCGACTCGGTGGTTTCGACGCGAACGCGCACCGGCCGGCACACGAATTTCAGCCCGCGATTCCGGAGCAGTGCGCCGGGAAGCAGCTCGCTCTCCACCAGCACCTGGAATCCGTTGCAGATGCCGAGCACAGGTCCGCCGTCCGCGGCGAACTTCGAAACAGCCTTCATTACGGGGGAGAATTTCGCAATCGCGCCGCAGCGGAGATAATCGCCGTATGCGAAGCCGCCGGGAAGGATCACCGCGTCCACGTCTCCAAGGCTCGATGAATCGTGCCAGATGAATTCCGCCTTCTGGCCAAGCACCTGATCGACGGCCCAGAACGCGTCGTGATCGCAATTGCTGCCGGGAAAAACGACGACGCCAACTTTCATTCCAAGGATCCCCTTCCGCGGACAATTCGGCCTTTCCTACGGTTCAGCGCTTGCGGTTTCATCGGGGAAGGTGACTCCAGTGTAACATGGCGGGCGCCGGCATCCGCGTGCAACGGCCATCGCCGCGCTCCCGTCATCGCGTGTTACCGGCTTCTCCGTGTTACCGGCTTCTCCGTGTTACCATCAGTCAGCCGGAGTTCCGCTTCCGTCCTGTTTCTCCTGTCGTCCCGGTTTCAATACGCATGAACCTCAAACAAGTTTTTACGATCCTGTTTTGCGCTTCGTCCGCCGTTGCGGCTGAGGCTGACGCCCTGCGGATCTCCGCAAACATTCAGGCGCGGCACATGCCGTTCCGAGCGATCATGAATCCGATTTTCGCCGCGCCGGACAGCGACGAAATCGCCGGGTACACACGCTGCGGCGATTCCGCGATCTGGACGGGCCACTATCTGGCGGCCGAGTCTTTCCGTTATGCGGTGACCAGGTCGCCGGAGGCGATGGCGAATGTGCGCCTCGCGATTGACGGCATCCGCCGGTTGATCGATGTCACGGGGAACGGCGTTCTGGCGCGCTGCCTGGCGCCAGTCGAGTCGCCGTTCGCCACGGGAATCACGCAAGAGGAAGCGCACCACGGCAGCCGAACCGGTATTGTCGACGGCCGGCCGTATTTCTGGATCGGCGACACCTCGCGCGATCAGTATTCCGGCGTCTTCTTCGGACTCGGCGTCGCTTACGACGTGGTGGACGATCCCTCAGTCCGCGGCTCGGTCCGGTCGCTGGTCGAGCGGCTGCTTGACTTTCTGATCGGTCATGGGTGGGCGGTGGTGATGCCGGGCGGAGACGTCAGCACCGTGTTTTGGGGCCGCGCCGATCAGCAGCTTTCGTTTCTTCAAGTGGGCAAGCGCGTCGACTCCGGCAATTTCGGCGTCACCTATCAGACGGCGGCGTTTTTCAGCTCGCTCGGTGTGATCACGCCAGTGTCGCTCGAGACGCTCGATCCGCACAATTCGTATTTCAAATTCAATCTGGACGTGATCAACCTCTATAACCTGATTCGCCTGGAGAACAACGGGTTCTACAAGCGAAGTTACAAAGCCGCATACGACGTTCTGCGCAGGACCCTCGACGACCACCAGAACGCGCACTTCAACATGATCGATCGGGCGCTGAACGGGCGCAATGACGCGCGCGATGCGCAGACGCGCGCCATGCTCGACGAATGGCTCACGCGTCCGGCGCGCGATTTCCGAGTGGATTTACGCAATACGTATCCGGCCTGCGAGGAGGACAACCGTGCGTGCAGTGTGATTCCCGTCGGGCAGCGAGTGACGACCGATTTTCTGTGGCAGCGCAGTCCGTTCCAGCTCTATGGGGGCGGGGACGGGTTCATTGAGGGCGCCGGGATCGACTATATCCTGCCGTATTGGATGGCGCGGTATTACGGCGTTTTGTGAGGGCGGGCGGCATTGCCAACACGCATTCTCTTGAAGAACAATGGGCAGACGAAACCGCCTGCCCCGCCGAGCGGCAAAGACACAACCAAAAAGAATGGCCGGCTGAAGCCGGCGATGGGCAGACTGAAGTCTGCCCCACCGGCAGGCACGAGTGCCTGCGCCATGTCGACCAGACGAAATCTGCGCGGGCGGCGGAGCCCTATTACCAGCTCAGGCGCAGAGTGAGCTGCAGTTCCCTCGCCGCCAGTCCCGAGTTCTGCGTACTCAAAATTCCTTCGCCGCTGACGCCTGTCGGATTTCCCGGCATGTTCAGCACGTTGAAGAAGTCCGCGTTGAACCGCAGCATCACACGCTCGGTGATGGGAATCGTCTTGAACAGCGAGGCATCCATGCCCCAACGGCGCACGGTTGGCAGATACTGCAGCCGCCATGGATGCAGGCCGTTGTTAAACGTGGTTCGCTGCTGGGTTCCGTTCTTGAGCGGCACGAACGCCGTGTTGGTGCCATAGAAAGCATAATTCGGATCGCTCGGATTCGGGTTCTTCGGCCACGGGTAAAGCGGCTGGCCGGCCGGCTTGTAGCTGTCGGGTACGCCCATTACGCCGTTCGGCCGCCCCTGCGCATCCACGCTATTGATCTGATGCGCCGGGATGTAGCCGTTCCACCAAAGATAACCGGGACGGCAGGATCCGCCGCGGCAATCCTGAATCGGATACTGGTAGCCGTAGAGCTCAATCTTCTCGCCGGTCGGATAAGTATTGGTCGGCAGCGCGAAGTAGTTGCTCGCGAGCGACCCGAGACCGGCCACCTGCCATCCGCCGATAATCCGGTTGAGCACGCCGCCCGCGTTTGAACCGATAGGCTTGCCTTTCCCGAACGGCAGATCGGCGATCCAGTTCCAGCGAACGCGGTGTTTCGGCACCGAGATGTCGCGCTGATAATTGAGCAGCCGGTTGCGCTGGTCGATGTCGGCCGGCACCAGTCCGGGCATGAATTGATTGGTCGCGGGAATGATCGAGGTTCCGCTGAATTCCTGGCCGCCCGCGCCCAGCGCGTTGCCGACCACGTAAAACACCTGGAAGCCGATGCCTTTGCTGTAGCGCCGCTCGAGCTCGAACTGCGCGCCGTGGTAATTCGACCAGCCGCTCATCCGGTATTCTTCAACGGTGCCGTAGGTCTGGTTGTCGAACGGGCGCCGGGCAACGTTCGCGAACGCCCCGGTCGGCAGCGGCTCGCCCGTACTCGTGAACCAGATGTAATCGGGAGTGGGCTCGTTGTAGCGGTTGAACTGCTCGAGGTTGCCGCCGTGATTGCCGATGTAAGCGATGCGCGCGACCGTGTTCGGCATCACTTCTTTCTCGATGGTGAGGTTCCAATCCTGCACCCGCGGATCGGGCTGGTTCTTGGCGAAGTAGCTGGCGGTCATCGACCCGCGCGCCAGGCTGCTCGCATCGTTGAGGGTGATTACGTTGCGGCTGTTCTGGCCGGCAATGATCGCCGGCGCCGAACGCAGACC
>JBOGMR010000463.1:0-3575 GCA_050746825.1 Bryobacteraceae bacterium
TACCCCATCGTTTTCTTGCCTTCGATGCGGTACGGCTCCTTCAGCGTCGATACGTCGAACCAGCCCTCGCGTTCCCGGCCCTCCGCCACAATCCGCGCGCAATCGCTGATTAGCCCATCGACCAGCGTGACGCGAGACCCGAACGCCTTGCATTCGATGTAGTTCGCCTGAGGCACATCGCGCGGCATGAAGATGTGCGCTTCGATACCTGCCGCGGCGGCGTAGGCCGCCATCGCGCTCGCCGCGTTCCCCGCTGAGGGAATCGCGACCTTGCGGATTCCGAGCTCAACGGCCATCGAGACCGCACACGAGAGGCCGCGCGCCTTGAACGACCCGGTCGGATTGAGGCCCTCATCTTTCACCCACAGATCGTCTGCACCCACGCGGGCGCCGATCCGCTTCGTGCGTACCAGCGGCGTCATCCCTTCGCCGAGCGAGACGACCGACTCGGGCCGCGGCGGCAGCACCGGTCCGTACCGCCACATCGAATTCGGGCCCTCGGCGGTCTGTTTACGCTCGAATGTTCGACGAACGGCGTCGAGATCGTAGCGCACCAACAGCGGCCCTCCGCAGCCGCACAGGTTGTGAATCCTGCCGGTCTCGAACTTTTGTCTGCACAAAGCGCATTCCAGGCTCGTCACATTCATAGGCGAACCTCCTATAATAACGGAGGTGGTGCGGGCTTCCGCCCGCTGTTGCGGCAAACCTGATGACGAAAGTCTGCATCATGCTGGTCCATTTCGCACTGATGGCAGCGGCCCCCCTGTTGGCCGGTGAGTACGCCGTCCTGACCAGCGGATTCCGGCTTCACGCCGAACGTCACGAAACCGCCGGCAACACTGTGCGATTGCACACCCGCGACGGAGGAATCATTGAGCTCGCCGCCGCCCAGATCGCAGCCTTCGAAGAAGAAGTAATGCCTCCCCAGGCTCCGGCCGCCGCCGAAGTCCCCGCGACGAAGCCGCCCTCGGATCCCGATCCTCGTGAGCTCGTCGAAGCCGCGGCGCGACGCAACGGACTGCCGCCTTCGTTTGTCCACAGCGTCGTCGCCGCCGAATCCGCCTACCGTCCCGATGCAATTTCACCCAAGGGCGCCATCGGATTAATGCAGTTGATGCCGGCTACCGCGCAAGCTTTTGGCGTCAATCCGCACGATCCCGCGCAGAACGTTGAAGCCGGCGCCGCCTACCTCCGCCAGCTCCTGATCAAGTACGACGGCGACCCCTACCGCGCGCTAGCGGCTTACAACGCGGGACCCGGCGCAGTGGCCCGCTACGGGGGCATTCCGCCCTACGCCGAAACGCAGACCTACGTCGATCGCGTCCTCCGCAAGTACAAGAAGGCGACCGATGCCGAAGCCTCGCCGCGCACGGCTCAGCCCACGCCCAATTCGTCCACGCGCTCGAGCGGCGTTCCACAGCGCCGGCAAATCAGCGCGGAGCAGTCTCCGCAAACCAATGGCTCGGCTACCGGCTCTCTGCAAACCGGACAATAAAAATCGGCGCTCGATTGATCGTCTGTCATCGTTTCCTATTACACTAGAATTCAGAGCGATTCCCAGCGCGATGTGGATTCGGCACATTGCCCTTTTTCGAAAGCCTCCCACGGCAGTGGTTCTGCTCCTGGCCGCGCTCGCCTCGTGCGACAACAAGCCGAAACCCGCGCCGGCTATCGGCGTCGCGCACGCAGGCCCTGCCACGCTCATCTTGCGTCAGGATATCGCTTTGAATTCGAAGCCCGCCGCCACAGTCCCTCACGGCGAGCGGCTCGATATCGTGCAGCGCCGGCGGCGCTTCCTCAAAGTTCGCACATCCCGAGGAGTCGAAGGCTGGACCGACGAGCGGCTGGTAATCAGCGCGGAGGAGATGGCAGGTCTTGCGCGCCTCGCCCAGCAGGCCAAGTCCATGCCCGCCCAGGGAGTCGCAACCACTTATGGACCGCTGAACATCCACATCACGCCGAGCCGCCTCTCGCCCAGTTTTCTTCAGGTCAAAGAAGGCGAGAAGATGGAGGTGTTGATGCGGCAGATCGCTCCGCGCAACGCACCGGCGACGCGCAGGATTGCGCTCATCGAACCGCCGTCCCCCGCTCGAAAGCCCAAGACGAAATCGAAGAGAAAGGCGGATGACATTCCACTTCCGCCCGTGCCGGCCGCGCCGAAACTGCCCGCCGATTGGATCGAGCTTTCGAAGAGTCCTGTTACAAATGAGCCGGTGACAACTCCATTGGCGGGCAAAGACGAGCCTGCGAAGCAGCCGGAGCCGCCGGCGCAGGAAGAGTGGTCCCTGATACGGATTTCAACCGGACAGTCCGGATGGGTTCTGACGCGCCGTCTGGTGATGGCCATTCCCGACGAGGTCGCGCAGTATGCCGAAGGGCGGCGGATCGTTTCGTATTTCCCGCTTGGCGAAATCCGTGACCGTGGTCTTAAAGATGCTCAGCCGAAGCAGCAATGGCTCTGGACGACCGTCGAACGCCCGCTAACCCCTTACGACTTCGACAGCTTCCGCGTATTCGTCTGGAGCCTGCGTCGCCATCGATACGAAACGGCCTACATCGAGCGGAATCTGAAGGGCTTCTCTCCGGTACTCTTGCATACCGTGAATACCACTCTCAAGAGCAATCGGGCTTCCAGAGGAGCAACAACCGTGGATCCCAAGGAGACGACAGATGCGCCCGGGTTTTCGATCCTGGTTGAAAAAAAAGACGGAAAAACCTATCGCAGACGATACGCTTTTCTCGGGAATGTGGTACGATATTCGGGTGAGGACATGGTGCTCGACGCCGCACCCGTGCCTCAGCCCGAATCCGGGGAGCTTGTAGCTCAAACCCGGTCCCAGGACTCTACCCAAAGTGGTGGGTCTGTCTACGATCGCCTGAAACGGGGCGTTGGCAACCTGCGCCGGCGCTGGTTCGGTGAATAACTGGCCGTAGCGAGGGGCTCCGGGCCCTTGCAACTAACAAAATCTTCCTGGCATCCGGTCTGTACGCTACCCGTAGGCGGCGGAACCGGAACCAACTGAGGTATGGAATGCCGATTGCAACTACCGAGTCTACTACCATGGTAACGAACCTCCCCCTCGAGGATTCAACCAGCCGAGTTGTCGTTCTTGTTGTCACTCCTTCAGAAATCGATCACGCCGTTCTTCACCGCATATTCAGCCATTGCCGCTGGGAAGTACAGTGTGTGCGATCGATTCGCGAGGCGAGCGCTATTGTGGGCGAGGGCATCGCCGCAGTCGTCCTCTGCGACGCATCGCTACCCGACGGAAACTGGAAGAACCTGCTCAACGTTCTCGATTCGTCGCGGCCGCCAACCCGGCTCATCGTGACTTCGCATCACGCCGATGATTTCCTCTGGTCGGAAGTCCTCAACCTGGGCGGCTACGACGTGCTGCTCAAGCCTTTCGACCCGTCCGAGGTCTTCCGCGTCATCAGCCTGGCGTGGCGCCATTTGACTGACGAGGTCAAGCGCAAGCCCCGCGTCGCTGCTGCGGCCGCCACCTCACGCCTCGCCTGACGGCGGGCAGACGGCTGTCGGCCCTCTCCTTCGTACCCACTGCCAGGTTATCAGT
>JBOGMR010000464.1:0-3061 GCA_050746825.1 Bryobacteraceae bacterium
CGACGCCAACACAATATTGCCATCGAGCGAAACGATCAATCTAGGCGTCCACCGCTCCAGAGTGATGAGGACCACTGACGCCTCGCCCTCGGGTCTGAAAGCTTCGTCGAGTTTCTCTGGCTGCACTTCCGAGGCCTTCAGGGAGCGGACATCGACTCCGAGCTGAACTTGTACCTCGGCGGCGATGTCAGCCTGAACCGCCTCAATCTCTGCCGCGTCAGAGACTAGCAAGTATAGCGACGGGTTGCCGTGTCCCGCGGCCGCAATCCTTCTGATTAGTTCGAAAGGAGTGGTGGTTGCGAAATCGATCATGCGGATTTCGGCAGGACTTTGGCAAGAGCGGGGTGAACTGCGAAGAATTCGCGTCCGCGACTGAAGTACTCGAGCACCTGGCGGTTGACTAGCAGCTCGCGCGCGGTCGGATGTTCAATCGGGAACTCGCTCTTGTCGGCAAGGCGCCGCAGAACCATCGTGTGAGTCCTGCCCAGACCAACGAGGTAGCGGTTTCCAAGTTGGTGGATCGCAGCGCGAACATGCCGGCGGCCAATGCGGTCTTCGGCGTCGCGATAGGCGTATTCGGCGGCCGACCGTGCCAAGGTCAATAGATCGCGGATGACGCCGCCTGAGTATTTCGCAATCGAAGCAACCTCCGCGCGATCCATCAGTTCAAGGGCGCCGCGGCGCTCGAGAATCTGTTTCAGGAAAGCCGAATCCTCCGGGCCCGCCGCAGCGGCGGGTATGTGCCTCACGAGGTCGAAATAATCCTGGAGAAACCGGCTCTTGTCGTACCAAAGTAGCAACGGGGCAACGATGATTACACTCACCTTCGTTCCCTTGAGCGCCTGGAGATCTTGCTCGGCGAATTCGCGAAAACGCCCCGCCTGAATCAGACGGTCGAGGCCATCGACCAAAAGCGTGATTTGGGCGTCCCGCTGCAGCAGTGGGGAGGCAATCGCTAGGAGTAGTTCCTTGATCTCGCTCACTTCACGTCGAAGCGCGGGAAACCGAAGTCTCATCAGGCCAGGGATCCGGATCGTGGGCGGTTCGTCTAGTTCAGGCAACCAGCCGTCGTAGAATTCGGTCCTGCCAAGAGCCAGTTGGCTCAATTTCCTCAACGCCGGAACGTGTTGCTCGGATTCCTTGCCACTGAGGTGTTTGTATAGCTGCATCCCGGCCGTGGCAAGAATCGCGCCGGTATTAAGTTCGCTTAAATCTGTGTAGTCCGCAAGGTCTACGTAGATGTTCACCGCATCCTTGTGGCGGCTCAGGAACTTCCGGGTGAGTAGCAGCTCAGTAGTCTTGCCCGAACCGATACCACCCGCGAGGGCCATCTGAGTGCCTCGGCTTAACTCCGCAGCATTTGCCAGCGCAACGTGGATTGGAGGCTCTGCCGAGTCACGAGGGTCATGGCCTCGGGGGACTATCAGTCCAACCTCGGCCACATCGTGCATCGGCGACAGAGGGTTCAGCTTCTCAAGAAACGGCCGGTAGACCCGTCGTCTGTCGAATGAAACCGGCCGCGGTGTTGTTTCGATTGCCATCAGCCCCTAATGGCCAGTATAGGAGATCCGAAGCCGACGCCAAGATAGGAATGGGACGCCTATTCGTAACGCAGCGCCAGGTTCGGATCGAGGCGGCTGGCGCGGCGCGCGGGCAGATACGCCGCGAAAAACGCGACGGCGGCCAGAATCAGAGTCGCGCTTGCCGTACTCAGCGGATCGCGAGCGCCGATACCGTAGAGAAATGTCGATGCGAACCTGGTGACTGCGAGCGCGGCGGGAATACCGATCGCGGCGCCGATCGCGACGACCAGCAGCGCTTCTTTCATGACCAGCCACAACACCGACGAGCTCCTGGCGCCGAGCGCGATTCGAATGCCGATCTCGCGCGTGCGCCGCGTGACCCCCTGCGCCATCACGCCGTAGAGCCCGACGGAAGCAAGCAGCAGCGCGAGTACGCCGAAGAATCCGGAGAGAGTCGCCACCATTTTCTCCTGAACCAGATTGGTGTCCACATACTGTTCCATGGTGCGCGACGTCAGCATAGGCACGGTGCTGTCGATTGCGCTCGCCTCGCGGCGCACGGCATCCATCAGGTATTGCGGATCGGCCGACGTTCGGATGCATAGCGCGCGAGAGCCCGCGCCCGGCCTCCAGATGGGCTGGTAAATCATCGGCTGCGTGGCTTCGCGAAGACCGAAGTAGCGCGCGTCCTTCACCACACCGACGATCTCGAACGACCGCTCGGCGCGGTAGGTCTCGCCGTACGAGAATCGCATGCCGATGGGATTCTGGCCGGCGAAGTACTTCTTCACCATGCTCTCGTTCACGATCGCCAGGCGTGGGCTTCCTCGCGGGACGGCGGCTCGCCGACACGGCGAATGGCCGGAGGGTCAGGTGAGAATGCAGGGCTGTCCTCGGCGCGAAAGTCGCGGCCAAGAACAATGGGAATGCCCATGGTTTCGAAAAACCGCGGGCTGACTGCGTTCTGGTCTACCACGTTCCAGTCGCCGGGCTTGCGTACGTAACCTGGGATGCTCACGTCCTGATTCCAGCGGGACCCGCTCAGCGGCGTGATGCTGGCGAGCGTTGCGACGCGCACTCCCGGAAGGCTTTGCACGCGCTCGAGCAGGCGTTCGTAAAATCCGCGCAGACGCTGGCCCTGGTAGCCGACGCGGGAAGGATCGATATTGACAAAGAGAAGATGATCTTTGTGGAAACCGGCGTCGAGGGCGTGGAGATTCGCAAGACTGCGAACGAACAGACCGGCGCCGATCAGGAGGAGCAGGGACAGCGCCACTTGCAGCACGACCAGGGTGCGGCGCAGGCGGAAGCCGCTCCGAGTGCCGGTCGAGCCCGCTTCCTGGCGCAGCGCGGGCACAAGAGCGGGCGCGGTCGATTGCAGCGCCGGCGCAAGCCCGAACAGCGCACCCGTAACGATCGACACAGCCAGCGTGAACCCGAGGAGGCGCAGGTCCGGACTGACGTTGAGCTCCACCGGCGTCCAACCGCCTTGCGGCATGAACTGGATGAGCACGCGCACGCCGAAGAAAGCGACTGCC
>JBOGMR010000465.1:0-3651 GCA_050746825.1 Bryobacteraceae bacterium
GCACGGAGGCACGCCGTTCATGTGCTGGCCGTCAAGCTTGAGTCCGTCATAATCCCAGTCCTTGATCATTTTCGTGACCAGCTTGCGGTGATACTCGATCACCTTGGGGCTGGCCGGACACATGTACCAGGCGTTCCAGTAGGTGATTCTCTGCTTCGATCCATCCGCGTTGAGCAGCAACATGTCGGGATGATCGCGGAGCACGTCGGAGGGCTCGTCAGCCGCCAGCGGCGCCCACCAGAGCTGCGAACGAAAGCCTTCCTGATGGAACTTGTCCACCATGGCCTTCATATCGCTGTCCCCGTTCGGAAACTTTTTCGGTTGCAGCGCCCAGTCCCCTTCGTTGGTCTGCCAGCCATCGTCGAGCGTCACCCAGGTGAACCCGAGCTTCTTCACCACGGGCAGAGCGCCGTAAACCTGACTGGGCGTGAACGTGCGGCCGTATCCCCACGCGCACCAGATAGGGCCGAAAGCGCTCTCGGGCGACGGATCGAATTTGACGCCCTGCTTCGCCATCACTTTGCGATACTCCGCGAGCGTCTGGAAATAGTCGCCCTGGTGGACGGCGACGAATGTCTTGAACGTTTTTAGCGTGTCGCCGGGCTTGAGAGTCCGCTTGTTGTCGAACTTGATCGCGACACTCGCCGACCGCGCATCGTTTTGCGATACCGGCAGCGAAACCTGGCGCGGGACCGTCTCAATGTGGCCCGCCGCAATGCCCGCGGTCTTGTGCCATACGTCGACGATCGGCGTTCCTCCGCCGTAATCGGTCGAGTTCATTCCCAGGAAGTTCGTTTGGCTGAAGCCCGGCTTCAGGGGCAGCACCCAATCCGGACGGTTCTTATAAGAGCCGCTTTGGTAGGACCAGAAAGTCTGTTCGGCGGATGCAGGCGCAGAGATCGTGTAATGATGACTGGTCCACCCGTCCACTTGCAGATCCGCTTTCCCCGTGTTGGTGTACTCGATCTCGAAGAAGGCGAGCGACGGGAAATCGTTGTAGGTGGTGATGGTAAGCGTTTTCTTCAGAGCCGGAGAACTTCCGGTGACGATCCACTTTCGTCCGCGTCCCAGTTGATCTCGCACGGATTCCTGTTTCTGGCCGGTCAGCGAAAAGTCGCGCATCTCGGTTCCCGGCACGGTGAGAAACTCCGCTGGTGCGGGAGCGCCGACGACGATTTCCTTTCCGCCGAACTTCGCGACGACGCGGCTGTGCATCGACTGATCGTATTCGACCCGGATATTGCGGCCCTCGATGCGTACGCCGGCGGCCGGCGCGAGCAGCGGAGTGGCGATCAGAAGGACAAGTACGCGTGCGGAGAGCATCCCTACTCTATATCCAACGATCGAAACCCCTGTCAATCAAGCCAAGGGAATTGGCGCCTTGCCCCAGGCGCGTGACCCTCCCTATCAAGCGCCACACCTTCTGGCCTCGACCTCACAACCGGACGGGAGAATCGCGCAGCATCCGGCCTAACAAATTCGCGGTCATCCTCTGCACGCGCTCATCGGGACCGTTAGTTCGACCGATCTGAGAGCCGGCGGGTGCATGCCCGGGCGGGCAGGAGAGCCCTTCGGGCCACCAGATGGTCCCTGCGTTGAATACCCAATTCCCTTTGGGACCCGGATAGACCACCGCGCTGTGCCATCCGTCGGCGTCAGCACCGGGCCGAGCGCTACGCGGGCTCAGACTTGCTCGCGCAACCTCAACCAGCCCGGGAATCTGCTTGCAGGGCGATCCATGGTATTCCCATCCAACGAGCCCTACGACGGAATCGCCGTTCTTCATGCCCGTGCCCTCGAACATCCAGTGATCGGCGCGCGTCACAGTCCAGTCGCCATACCCGGGACCATAGGATTGCACGCCCATCAACAGATCTTCGTCTTCGAACCGCTTGTCGCGCGCGACCACTCGCAATGGTTTGCCGGTCGCGGACGATTTGTAGGTCACAAGCTCCTGACACACCGCGTTACCGGAGAAGAATCCGATGCTGAGCCCGCGATCGCGCGCGGCCTTAACGTTCTCGTACATTCGCCGCGTCCAGTACTCATCGTGCGCTACCGAAAGGAACACCTTCGTTCGAGCCAGCATCTCCGGCTCGCGGTCGATATCGAGATTCGAGCAATAGACCACGTCGTAGCCCCGCTGCTCAAGCCAATAAGACATCGGGTGTTCCCATAGCAGAAATTCGCCGGAACCGTTGGAAAGGACGACGTCATGCACTTGTCCGTAGAAGCCGTAAGGGCGGTCAAACGACACGCGCACATTGGGACCGGTGTAGGAGAACGAGTTGCGACTGTAGTTGATGCCGGTGTCGTACATCGAGTCCCAGCCGGGCCATTTGTTATACGCCTGCCAGGTAAAGTCGGAAACCTGAAACAACAGGTCCGCGCCGCGCCGCTCCTTCACGACGAAGATGATGTAGGATTGGGCCGGCTGCCCAACCAGAGATAGCTTGGCAAGATAGACACCGCTGCGCCAATCGTTTGGGATGCGAAGCGTGTAGGCCGGTTTCCAGCGGCATTCGCGGACGCGCTCCATGCCCATCAGCGGGACCTCCTGCGGAGTCGCATCGAGGGGGCCCACCCGCAATAGATGACGCCCACCCTTACCGGCGTAGTAGCCGGTCCTGTAGAAGTCGATCGTGAACTTACGGGCCGGTTCGGCGGAAACCATCAGATCGATCGATTCGCCCGCGTACACGGACGTGTCTGAAGCGTAGCCCTCGATCTCGGGTGAGCGCAGACCCGATCCGTTGGCGCGATCGCGGCGGTAGTACTTCAATTGCCACGCGGCGTCGCCTGGTTTTTGATTTTCTTCCACGATTGAATTGCGCCTCGTGGTTTGCGCAAGCGCGGAAAGCGCGGGCGTCTTGAGTAGTGATCTTCTAGTCATGATTTCCGGTTCCTGTCGTGACGATCACGGCTCTGTGAAAGCGGTCAGAACTGGACGCGTCCGCGCAGCATGATCTGACGCGATCCGCCGGTGGCCGACAACAGCCGCGTACCGCTGATCACACCGGCGTTGGAAGCGTTGATGTTGGCGGCGGGGTTACTGAAGTTCGGATGATTGGCGATATTCTGGGCTGCGGCCATGAAGGTGAACCGGACGCGCTCGGTGATCGGAAGCGTTTTGCCTATGGTCAGATTGATGAGATTCAACCCCGGGCCTTCCAGAACGTTGGTCCCGGAGTTTCCGAAGCGTCCCGGTTGCGGGCGCGCGAATGCGGTCGCGTCAAACCATCGATTGAGCTGGCGCTCACCCGGGGGAAGATTGCCGTTGGCGAGCCGGTCCGGGCGGCCCGAGGTCGTATTGGTATTGGATGGATCCGCACCAGAGAAAGTGGGGCCGAAGAACTGGCCGGTCTCAAAGAAACTGATCCAGTACAACTGCCATCCGCCGACAAGCTGCTCCACTAGCGGGTTGACGTGCGAGAGGAGTCGCTTGCCGTTGCCAAAAGGCAAGTGGTAGAGCGCGTTGATCACAAATCGCTGCCGCACGGTATTGGGGTCGCGTTCAAAGAACCGCGGCGCGTATGGATTCTCGAGGTTTTGATAATTCCAATAGTTCGATGCCAACGTCCAGTGCAGATCAAACGTGAGCGCGCCCGCCTTACGCTGGCCTTCAATCGTCAGTGCGTTGAACTTCTGGCG
>JBOGMR010000466.1:0-6778 GCA_050746825.1 Bryobacteraceae bacterium
CCCACCAGGTGCGGAGTCCAAAAACGATGAAGGAGGCATACGCGATTGCCCCCGCGACTCCGATGAGGCCGCCGGCTACAGCGAGAGCGAGACCCTCCCTGAGGAAGACGCTCATGAGACGCCTGGGCGGAAAACCTACGGCGCGCAGGATGCCGATTTCACGGAGCCGCTGCTCGATGTTGAGCTTGAAGAAGAGCCCGATCAGCAGCATCGCCGAGACGACGAGGAAGAAGCTGAAGTAGAGGAAGTATTCGCCGAAGTCGGTGGAGCCCGCGGCGGCTTTGAGCCCCTCGGTGCGTGTGGCCTGAATCAGGAAACCGTTTTGCAGAGGATCGAGTGCGTCGCGCAGGCGAACCGCGAACTGCGGATTTGAGGGGCTCAGGCGGATCGAGGTCAGTTTGCCGAAGCGCGATTGCCAAAGCTGCTGGCCGCGTTCGAGTCTGATGAAGGCCTTGGGTGTGGTGCGGTAGCGTTTCCAATAGTCTTCGTCGCGCGGGCGCACGCGCTTGAGATCGACGGGAAAAGGAGGATCCCAGTCGTGTAAGGTTTTGGCGCCGGTCATGCCGGGGTAGGAGGGCGTGAGGTCGCGGTCCGCGGCGATGCCGCGAATGGGCAGGACGCCCGCCACTTGGAAATCGGCGCTTTCGCTGGCGAGGCGGCCTTCTTCTTTCCAGACGTAGTAATCGAGGCGGACGGGCGCACCGGGTTTCGCACCAAGGTCCTGCGCCGCCCATTCGTTCAGGAGAATTGCGTTGGCAGGTGCGTTCTGAAATTCCGGCAGGTCGATGGCGGTGACGAGCGAGTAGGGGATCTCACGGTCGCCGGCGCGGATGGTATTGGCCAGGTAGGTGAGCACGGGCGCGGCGTTGATTTGCAGGTCTTTCGCGACGGTTACCGTGCTTTGAGTAAGTCCGCCGGTGATGAGCGCGCCTTCGGCTTCGAGCGAGAGACTCGGGCCGAGGTCGCGGATGCGGACGCCGATATCTTCGAGCGTCGCGCGGGCTTTCAGGATCTGGGCGAGCTGCGCGGTATCGCCGGAGGTCGTCAGGATCGTGTTGACGCGACCAGTCTGATCGAGGTCGCGTTGGAGGCGCTCAAGCGGCACGAACACCGCGCGGACCGCGGACTGGCCCGGGCGGAACGAGAATTCGGCGTTGCCTTCGCGGAACGTCAGACGCAGGGTGCGCGCGGAATCTTCCTTGCGGCCATGCAGAGACTCGGCGGGAATCGCGGAGGGCTTCTCGACGCGAACCAGAATCGAGTCGCCGGGCTTAGCTGCGATTTCGGAAGCGACCGATTCGCTCAGCATCGCCGTGCGCTCAGCGGCCGCTTCGCCGGCGCGGGCGTGGAATTTCCAGAAGCGCTCGTCGACGCCATAGACCGCGACTTCGGATGCGCGCCGATCACCGCTGGTGACGAGCCCTTCGAGTGAGATCAGCGGGCACGAGTTGTCGAACGAGCCGGCGAGCTTCTCGCTGAAGAAGCCCGTCGACGCGATTACGGCGTGCGTGTTGCCGAGGCGGCGGAGAAGCATATCGCGCAGGCTGGCGCGAACAGAGTCGCCGACCATCGAGGCGCCGGCGAGAACCGACACGGCGATCGCGCTACCGGCGATCACGGCGAGGTTCGAGCGCCAGTAGTGAACCAGGCTCCTGCGGACCAGAGTTCCCGTGCGCATCAGTAAATCGCCCAGCAGCCGGGAGTGACCAGTTCGATCAGATGATGATCGGGGTCGCGGAAATAGAGGCTGGCGCCGCCGCGCGGCCAGATGACCGTGCTCTCGATGGAACCCGCGAGACGGCGCTCCCACTCGGCGAGTTCAGTAGCGGGGATCGCGAACGCCAGGTGCAGGTCGCCCGATCCGTCGTGCGGAGGGATCAGGCCGCCGGCGATCGGCATAGGCTCGGTGGACGCGCCTTGCTTGAAGAGCAGCAGCACGTGACGGCCCGCGACGCTGAGCGCACAGAAACGCTCGTCTTCGACGAGCGGCTCGAAGCCGAGGGTTTCGGTGTAGTAGCGTTTGGAACGCGCCACGTCGGCGACGTAGAGCGAAGTTTCGAGAACGCCGGTTATCTCGGGCATAGGGATTGACCCAACAATTCGTAGCGCGCGGGCGCCATGGCGGCGAGATCGGGGCTATGCGTTACCAGGACCAGAATATTTTTCAGGCGCCGGTGGAGGTCGAAGAGCAGCGAGGCGACGGAGGCGGCCGAGGCGCGGTCGAGATTCCCGGTGGGTTCGTCGCAGAGCACGACCGCGGGTTCGAGGACGAGCGCACGGGCAATGGCTACGCGCTGCTTCTCGCCGCCGGAAAGTTGCGCGGGCTTGTGATCGAGGCGCCCGGCGAGGCCGACCATTTCGAGGAGCCCGCGGGCGCGGGTTTCGTAGCCGGAGTTGCGCGGGGCGACGAGCGTGGGAGCGAGCACGTTTTCGATGACGGAGCATTGCGGCAGCAGGCAGTGATCCTGAAAGACGAAGCCGATGCGCTGGTTGCGGAAGGCAGCGAGGTCGCGCTCGCTGAGGTCGTAGGGATTTTTGTTGTCGAGCGTGACGGCGCCGGAGGTGGGCGGCTCGAGCGCGCCGAGGATGTAGAGAAGGGTGCTCTTGCCGCTGCCGGACGGGCCGATGATAGCGGCAGAGGCGCCGGGTTCGAGCTGGAGCGAGACGCCGGACAGGACTGTCACCGGGCCCGCGGGTCCGTCGTAGGTTTTGGTTACGTGGCTTGCCTCTAGCAAGAAAAATTCTCGCACACCCGGCGCGCGTACGCGCGCGCACGCCACGGTCCTACAGAAGCGGGTTGCCGGCGCCGCGCGCGATCCGCAAAATCGCCTCCAGACTCCGGTCGACATCCGCTTCGGCCGTCGCCCACGAAGACACGCTGATGCGCATGGCGTGGCGTCCCTGCCACACGGTGCCGCCGCACCAGCACGTGCCGTCCTCTTGTACGGCCGCGATCACCTGCTGCGTCGCTTCCGCTGTTCCAAACGATACCAGCACCTGGTTCAGCAGCACCTCGTTCAGAATCTCAAAACCCGCGCCAGCCAAGCCGATGGCAAAACGCTGCGCACAGCGGCAGTCGCGCTCAATCAGTTCGCTGAGACCGCTCCGGCCGAGCGACTTCAGTGCGGCCCAGATTTCGATACCGCGGGCTCGCCGGGAAAGCTCGGGAACATACTGCGATGGCTCCCGGTGCTCGCCTTGCGGCAGATACGCGGCCGTGATGCTCATCGCCGCCCGCAAGCTTTCCGGATCGCGCACGAACGCGAGGCCGCTGTCGTACGGGACGTTCAACCACTTGTGAGCGTCGGTGGCCCACGAATCCGCGCCGCCGAAACCATCGACGAGGTGCGCATAGCGGGGACTGGCCGCGGCCCACAACCCGAACGCTCCGTCCACATGAACCCAAGCGTCCGCCGCGTGAGCGCTTCGGCAGATCTCCGCAGCCGGGTCGAACGAGCCCGTATTGACATTGCCGGCCTGCATGCACACGATACTCGGGGGACGCAATTCCGGAAGCTGATCGCTCCGCATCCGCCCTTGCCGATCCACGGGTACACGAACCACGCGCTCCCGACCCATGCCGAGCATGCCGAGCGACTTCATCAGCGACGGATGCGCTTCCTCGCTCACCACCACCTGGATAGCTGGCGCGCCGAAAAGTCCATTGCCTTCGACATTCCATCCGGCGTGATCGAGTACCGCATGGCGAGCCGCCGCCAGAGCCGTGAAATTTGCGAGGGTAGCTCCGGTGACAAAGGCCCCTCCGCACCCGGCGGGCAGGTTCAGCGCATCGAGGAGCCAGTTCAGCGAAACTTCTTCGAGAACCGCGGAGATCGGCGTGGCTGCGAACAGGCCGGCGTTTTGATCCCAAGCCGACGCAAGCCAGTTCGCTGCGAGCGCTGCGGGTAGCGCGCCACCGATTACAAATCCGAAAAAACGAGGCCCGGCGACGCCCATTGTGGCCGGTGAACCGAGTTCGTCCAACATCCCGATGACGTCGTCCGGCGCCGCCGGACCGCTGGGGAACTTTTCCAGAAATGCCTCCAGGCCGCGGACCGCTTCGATCGAGGGACTCACACGGCGTTCTTGCACGTCTTCGAGATATTGCGCGGCGCGAAGCGCGACGGAGTGCAGCAGTTCTCGCATCTCCAACATCGTAGCGAAGCGTTCCGGCGCGGTGTCGGGCGCCTCACGCCATTTTTCGTCTCCACGTGACGTGTCATCCTAGGAGGATGCACAGGGCAGCTTTCCTCTTATTGGCATGCATCGCCGCATTTGGCCAATCGACCGGGGCGACCACCGGTTTGCCGGGGATGGTGGACCGCTACCTCACACAAATCGCAATGGAGCAATTGGAGGCTCGCAGGGCTCGGGTAGCGCAGATTCGCACACCTGCCGCGGTGGCCGAGCGGCAAGCCTACATCCGCCGAACGCTGATCGAGGAGATTGGCGGCTTTCCGGAGAAAACGGCGCTCAACGCCCGCATCACCGGCAAGCTCGACCGCGATGGCTATACAGTGGAGAAGCTGATCTTCGAGAGCCAGCCGCGATACTACGTCACGGCGAGTGTGTTCGTTCCGAAAGAGGGCAAGGGTCCATTCCCGGCTGTTCTCGGCGCCGCAGGCCACAGCCTCGACGGCAAAGCGGCAACGCTATATCAACACGCCTGGATCGCGCTTGCCAAGCGCGGATTCGTCGTGCTGGCGTACGATCCGCCGGGGCAAGGCGAGCGGCTGGAGTATTTCGATCCGGCCACCGGAAAATCACGCCTGCCGGGCGGCGGCACAGGAGAGCACAGCATGGCTGGGTTGCAATGTCTGCTCACCGGCACGAATGTCGCCCGCTGGTTCATATGGGACGGCATCCGCGCGTTCGACTATCTGCTGACCCGTTCAGACGTCGATCCCCAACGGATCGCTGTCGCCGGGAATTCCGGAGGTGGAACGCAGTCCGCGTACCTCGCAGCTTTTGAGCCACGCCTCGCCGCGGCCGCGCCTTCCTGTTACATCACCTCATGGGAAAAGCTGTGGTCCGGGCCGGGCCCGCAGGATGGCGAACAGGTCTTCGCGAACTTCCTGAAGGATGGGTTGGACTTTCCCGATTTTCTGATTGCCTTCGGGCCGAAGCCGATTCACATGGCCACGGCCATCCAGGACTACTTTCCCATCGACGGCGCTCGCGCGACCTATGCCGAGGCGAAGCGCCTCTTTGAGGTGATGGGAGCCGGCGATCGCGCCGGTTACTTCGAATTCGACGACAAGCACGGCTGGAGCCAGCCGCGGCGCGAAGCTACGTACCGGTGGTTCACCCGGTGGTTGCAAGAGCGGCAGGATGACGGCCGTGAGCCGGAGGTCAAGGCCGACACTCCGAAGGAGCTGCAGTCCAGTGAAACCGGGCAGGTCGCGACGACGTTCCCAAACGCGGAAACTGTGCAATCAATGAACGCGGCTCTGGCGGAAAAACTTTTCGCAAAGCGCGCGGGGGCGGGCGGCGCGAACATCGCGGCCCTGGTGAGTGCGCGGTTGGGCGTAGCACCCGTGCGGGGCGTTCCCGAGTGGGACGACCGTGGCGCCGTCGAGCACGAAGGCTATCGCATCGAAAAGATCGAGATACGGCCCGAGCCGGGCATTATCGTGCCGGCGCTGGCCTTCGTCCCCTCTGGTGGACCGTCGCGCAAACCCGCGGTGCTGTACATAAACCCGGCGGGCAAGGCCGCCGACGGCGGCGTGGGTGGTTCCATCCACACAATTGTTCGAGCCGGAAACATCGTGCTCGCCATCGATCCGCGAGGATGGGGCGAGAGCGCTGCGCCGCAAATGAACAAGACCGCGATGCGCGCGCTCCTCGTTGGGAAAACCATGGTGGGTATGCAGACTGGGGATGTGTTGCGCGGCTTCGAGTACCTGCACGCGCGGCGGGATGTGGACAGGCAGCGAATCTCGATTATTGGCAAGCGGAACGGCGGCGTGGTGGCGCTGCTCGCCGCCGCCCTGGAACCGCGCATCGCCCGGGTCGCCTGTGAGAAATCCCCGGCGTCATACATCGACATCGTGCGTGCAAAAATGCATCAGGGGATCAGCGAGCTTGTTGTGCCGGGGGTGCTGCGCGACTTTGACCTGCCGGACGTAGTGGCATCGCTAAGGCCGCGCGCGGTGTGGATGGTGAGTGACGACAAGCCGGATTTCGCGAGTTGGCTGCGGTAGTACGTACACACCCGCGTCACTTCCGGACCGGCTCCGGCGGCATATCGAGACCGGTCCCCAACAGCCACTTCACGACGTCGCACTGCCTGCCGACGCGAGCCTCCAGGATGTGATCATCCAGTCTTGCTACGCCGGGACGTTGCGCCGCTCTCGCCGCCGCGTCCATCGTCCTCATCCTCAACGTGACCGTCATCGGTAGCGTCGGTTTGTACGGACGCATCTTACCCGCTCGCAAATTCTCGATCGCATTCTTGATTCCGCGCGCCGTCTCCCGCTTGGCCGCTTCCGGGCTCAGTCCCGTGCACGAATCCGTCGTCCCGCGCTTCACTGCCGTCGTCACTACCCACGGGAACTGTCGCCGTGCCTCCGCGCACGCCGCCTCGTCGCCCTGAACATGAATCAACGGAATGTCCCAGTGCCCGGCGAAGCAAGCCTCGATCCCGATCTCACCCACGCTTTGGCCGTTAATGGTAAAGTCCAGCCATTCGAAATTCCAGGTGTGCGGTAGAAACGCCCCTTCCGTGGACGCCCTGGCATGGTGGCCGGGCAGCAGGAGTCCAGCCACGGTCTCATTC
>JBOGMR010000467.1:0-6113 GCA_050746825.1 Bryobacteraceae bacterium
TGTAGGTGTACAACCAGTCACCGGTGGAGTTCAAGAAAGTAGATCTCAGGGTCACGGGGATTTGACTACCATTTGTCGGCAGGCCGGCTACGGTGACGGAAGTTGCCGTGCCAGAGTAGCGACTAGTGCCATTCACAAACAGCTCATAGCTGGTCACTCCGACGCCTGTGCTCCAGGTGAACGTTGCGGACGAGCCCGGCAGCGTCGACCCATGCGCCGGCGTGAGTATTTCGGCGGCGACGTAAGCGTCGAAGGCCTTATACGTGTAGGATTGCGGCGTCTGCCAGTTCCCGTTAATGCGCGATCGCAGTTGAACGTAGATCGTTCGGCCGTCAGTGGGCAGGCCGGTCGCGGAGTGCGAAGTGCCAGTGCCTTGGTACACGCGGACATAATTGAGGCCGGAGTACGGCAATGATAACCACTCTGTAGCCACGTACAGCTCGTACTCCGATACTCCGACGCCCGCGCTCCAGGTGAAGGACGGCGAAGCTGAAGACAGCTCCGACCCAGGAGCGGGAGTCAACATCGCTGCGCGGTGATCGGGGGTCCTATAGCGGTACCATTTGCTAAGCTGCCAATTGCCGTTGATGCGTGACTGCAATTGTACGTCGATCTCTGTGCCAGCCACGGGTACGTCAACGACGGCGCTTGTTGCCGTGCCCATGCTGGCCCACGCGCTGTTCAGGTGCAACCGGTACTCCGTGACGCCAGTGCCCGCGCTCCAGGTGAAGGTCACCGACGGGCCCGCCAGGAGCGTTCCCGGAACTGGTGTCAGGATTTGGGCGCGGGGATCGAACGCCGTGTAGCTGTAGTTGTTCGACGGCTGCAAGACGCCATTGATGCGAGACGCCAGTTGCACAAAGATTGGACTGCCGTCGGTCGGCAGACCGGTCACCGTGACGGATGTTGCGGCACCGAGGCTGCCGGAGTTGAAAACCTGCCGCGATCCGGCCCACACGTCGAGCCGGTACTCCGTCACGTCGACGCCTCCGCCCCAGATGAACGTCACCGAGTCGCCCGACAGGGTCGAGCCCGCGACGGGCGTCAGCATCACGGCACGGCGATCGATGGCTGTAAAGGTGTAGTCCCGGGGGGCCTGCCAGTTTCCATTGAACTTGGTTGACAGTCGCGCATAGATCGTTCCGCCAACCGCCGGTAGATTGGTCACCGTTCGGGAAGTCGCCGTACCCAGGTAGCCGTGAAGGTCGTTCCGGCCCGGCGCTGTGCCCACATCAAGCCGGTACTCGGCGCCAGCAACCGGCGTCCATGTCAAGGTCAACGAGGGACTCTTCACCGTCGAGCCGGGAACCGGTGATACGAGTTTGGCGCGCGAATCGAAGGCTGTGTAGGTGTAATCCAGAGGCGCTTTCCAAGGCGCATTGGGGCCGCCGGACAAAAGCCGCACATAGATTGTGCTTCCGTCCGTGGGGAGATTGGCGACAGTGCGGGAAGTTGCCGAGCCTGTATAGGAGTCCAGGTCACTCGATGCCAATTTGGCGCCGACCAGCAGTTGATACGAGGAGAATCCCGTGCCCGCGGTCCAGGTGAACGTCGCCGAGGATCCCGCCAGCGTCGACTTCGGGGCCGGCGTCAGGATTGTGGCGCGGGATTCGAACGCTGTGTAGACATACTCCAGAGGTTCCAGGTCGACTCCATTGACGCGCGACCCCAGCCGCACGAAGATCGCCCTGCTGTCCGTGGGGAGGTTGGCCACGCTGCGCGAAGTCGTCGTGCCTACGTATGCGTGGAGATCGTTCGCCGTGGGCGTCGTACCGACGCTCAGCTTGTACTCCGACACGCCGGTCCCTGAAGTCCATTCGAAAGTGACCTGGGAACCTTTTAAGGTCGATCCCGCAGCCGGGTCGCGGATCACCGCGCGCGGATCGGCGGCGCTGCGGGACTCGGTCTTCTTGTTTTCGTGAGCGGTCGCACCGGCGCTTTCCTCTGCCGCCACTTGAGTCACGACCATCGGCTCACCGAGGTCGAGTCGAAGCACGCGCTTCCTCGCGCCGGTGATGACATAGGCGACTTTACCATCGCCCGAGAGAATCGCTTCCGCGATCCCTTCACGATCGCTCGTGATCCGCCTGGAAGCTCCGGTGGATCGCTCCAGGAGAAAAGCCTGCATGAGGCCATCGGCGTCCGCGAGATAGAGGACAAGCCCGCCATCGCCGCTCATTGAGGGACTGGATAGACCAGCAAGAGGCTGCGTCAATGGCGTCTCGCGACCGGTCCGCAAATCGACTTCGATCAATCTGACGGCGCCGGCGGCGTCCGCCTGAGTCAGACAGACGGCGATCCGTCCCTGGTCGTCGATCGTCGCTTCTTCGAGCAGAGCGGATGTGGGCACGGTCTGAACTTGGTTTGGTCGAAGCACGACCAGCCGGCCTTCGTCTACCAGCACCGCAGTTCCGTCCGAGGCGAGAGAGGCGCGCAGCCCCACCGAGAGCTTCTGGCGCGGCATGTACAGCGGCGTGCGCTGACCTGTCGTGATGTCCAGAAGGTCGACACGATGGCTTCCACCGTCGACTCCAAAATCATAGAGCAACGCGAAACGGCCTGCCCGGCTTATCCGAAGATGTCCCTCGAACTCCAGCTCTTCATAGCCAGCCAGTCCGCGAACAACGCTGCGGGTGTCGGGAATTGCACGGGCTTCCTCGCAGCCGCTTCCTTGGTTGCAGTAACTCGTGGCATTGAACGCGACCAGTGTTCCATCGCCGCTGACCGTGGGTCGCGAAAGCAGGTAGTGATTCGTCCGGTTGCCCGTCGCTTGCTGGATGCGGCGCTCGGCAACGGGCCGGCTCCCGCTCTGGTCTACACGAACGAGACGCGTTTCGAGGACTCCCTGCGCGCCGGCGAACGCCAGTTCGCTCGAATAGTAAAGCTGGCTGCCATCATCATTGGTGGCCAGACCGCTGAACTGAGCGTAGGCATCGGGCGTCGAGATGATCGAGGAAACCACGCCGAGAATAGTCACAACGCAAGCACGAGTTTTGTAGCCAAGCATCTTGCCTCCTTCGAGGATCGACGATCGCCGGCTTTCAAGCGCTTTCCGCTACTGTCCAACTCACCGGGATCGTCTGCCTTCACTGGGGTAAGCGATGGCCGGAGGAAGGAACTCCAATGGCGTTAAATTTTTTTTGTGGGGGGCAGTGGATCTCTTCCGATGTACGCACTTCGAAACGGAGAATCGTTGGCGGCCAGATTCAGGTCTCGGATTTTACCGAGGCGGTTTTGAAATCAGTGGCTTGCGGACTCTCTGCCCGCGCCGGTCGGTTTCTATTTCTTGCGGTGTAGCTTCTGCCCAGGAGTGTAGGGACTTTTGTAGGGAGTACGTTTCGAGTTTGCTCAGTCGACACACACGTAGTGCAGCGTGCGGATGGGGGCGTCTTCCCCTGGAAATCCTGATGAACCCATCAAAGAGTCTTCAGAAAAGCAACCAAGCAAGCCTTGTCCTCCGCTGACAACTGCAGCCCATATTCATGGCCCTTGACCGCCCGGGTCTCCACTCCAAAGCCGCGGTACCCAGTCGGGACGTAATCGGCGTTCAGTCGGCTGGGATCAAACCAGTCTTCGAGTGTGGCGACCGAACCATTATGCTCGAGGGGCTCCCGGTACCAGACTCCTTTGAGCGACGGAACCTTGTAGTATCCGGTTCCACGGCGGGTTTTCAACGCGAGCTCGGGGTCCGTGCCAACAGAGACGGGAAGAATGTCGAGCACATCCACGTGCTCGCGCGGCGTCACAAATCCCGCGACCGGCGTGAGCCGATTGTTGGTATACAGCGGCGGCGTGTGACAACGGCCGCAGCCCTCGCGTTCAAAGATCGCCTTGCCGCGTCTTGTCAACACAGTCTGCGAATGCGGATTTTGCGGCGGCTGGAGGGAGTATAGATAGAGGCTCAAAGCGTAATGCTGCTCATCGCTGTAGCGAATCGGCGACGCTTCGGCGAGTTTGGCAGGCACAAATCCAGCGTAGGCACTGAAATCATCGCCGCCTTGATTGAGGGCCGCATAACGCATCAAGTCGCCGATCGACCTGTGACGGATTAAGCCTGTCCGGTCCAGGTAACGCCGTTCCCGCACTCCGATGAGATCGGGGACCTGCACGGGTGAGAACGGGCTGGAACCGTGGCGCGCCAACACACCCGAGGGAATCGATTCCAGTACCGAAGCGAGTTCGGTCAAGCTGAAGTTGTCAATCCGCGTCAGGGGATCAGGCCGCAGCCAGGGAGCGGCGAATAGGAACCGCCATCCTTCGCGCTCCAGGGCCGCGGCATGTGCGTCCTTCGGACTGTGTAACGCCGCTCGGAGCTTAAATGCCTGTGTGCGATCGAACGGAAAATTTCCTTGTGCCCCTTTGATGATCGAGCCGTCGGGCATCACTCGTGTGTGGCACATCCCGCAAGACAGGTTGCCCACCTCGACCACGCCTTTCGTGCGCACAACATAGCGGGCGAAGGGCACTACGCCGTCACGCGCGACAGGGATTCCGGCTTGCAGGTACCAGGCAGGATTGCGTATGAGGGTCCTCGTGACGATGCCCAGAAAGGGATCACTCTCGAAAGCCAGTGGCGCGTCGAATACCGTCTCCCCGGCTCTTTTCCAATCTTCGGCCGAACGCAGCCGGGAGGGGTCGAACGCCAATTCGGGCTCCTGTTGCTTCAGCCATTCTGCGTACCCCGCCGGTTCCCTTCCAGGCGCATAGATTGGGTAGCTGCGCAGGATTTTCATTTCCGGCAGGCCATAGTAGAACTCGGCTGAGGCGGGGACTGGCGACGCTGAACTGGTAGCCAGAGGCACCTGTAGCGAAGCCATCGCTTTCGGGTCCCAGGTGCGGGGAATCGACGGCCGATATGGTTTGTCTTCCGGCAGGCCGAGGGCCAAAGGCCAGACGGCGAGCCAAAGAAGCCTGATCCTCATTGTGCCTTGACGCGCGCGGCAGTCGTCGTATCGGGTTCAGAGAACACTACGTTGCCATTCAGATCCAGGAGCTGGAACACACCTACTCCCCGGTAGGAATCGCCGGATGGATCGAGTGTTACTGTTTCGAAGACCCTTACATAACCCGAATGCACGCCTGCGGGAGGGGATCCCCGGCCTGGCACACCCCGAGTGTATTGAAAGCCCAGGAAAGTGAACACGAATTCACGATCTCCTTTCCTGGCCCAGGTTCCGTGATAGACGTTGCCTCGAGTCGGTGGAAAACTGCTGTCGGTCACTACCATGCCGCCGCCGGCGGAGTACGTGATCAAAGCGGGAAACGGCGGCGGAACTCCTCCAGCAGGCGAGACGGTGACAAGCCACGTACCTTCGATGGGCACCGCGCCTCCACCTTGTGCTTGGATGAGCCGTGAGCAGGTTAACCCAAGCAGACACACCACTGCCAGCGCGATGGGAAGGCGGAGTGCGCGGGGCTTGATTCTCGAAATCAAATGTTTGTTCGACATGATTAGACCTTTCATAGTTTTCAATCGACGTTGCTATCTGCAACCGCTCGGATTGCGGGCAACCGAAACGGGAGTTGGAGCCTGCCTGTCACTCAGAACCTGTAGTGCAATCCAAGCTGGATGATCCGGGATTGATTGCCCGGAAGGAGTCCGGAAATCCGGCCGAATGCCGGGGCGCCTCGTGCCAGGTTTTGCGCCTGCAACGCAAAATTGGCGCGGTTGATAAAGTTCAGCATCTCAGTCCGGAACTCGAGAGAGTGCCGTTCGGCAAGGCGGAAGTTCTTGAGGACGGAAAGATCCATGATGATGGCGCCCGGACCGTATCCCGAAGTCCTGCCCGCGTTTCCAAACGTGAACGGTTGTGGCGCCGCGAATGCCGCCGTATTGAACCACCGCTCTACCTGTTCCCCACGCGATCGGTCGCCGGAAATCCGAGGATCGCCCACCACATTGGGACGCAATGCCGGCGACCCGGTCCCCGTCGTGTTTACGTTTTCAATAACTCCGTAAGGCGGCCCAGTGCGCAACTCGGCAATTAAACCCAGGGTCCATCCGCCGAGAATTTGCCTCGGGACGGTGCTGCCGCCGCGGTACGGGAGCTCGTAAACGGAGTTCCAGATGAAGCGGTGCGAAACATGGTTCCCCGAAAGGCCCCGATCGCCAC
>JBOGMR010000468.1:0-8756 GCA_050746825.1 Bryobacteraceae bacterium
GGTACGAACCGTGGCGGCTCCGCCCGCGATGCCCCTTCCTCCTTCCTGGCCGGAGGGCCTCAAGTCTCGCCGCGCCATGGTCATCGCCGGCGTCAGTCCGACGAGGATTCCGGCGAGGAGGCAAAGCGCCAAGGCCCAGCCGAGCACTTGCGGATCGAGGCTGACCTCGTTCAGACGAGCCAGGTTCCCAGGCTTGACGGCCAGAATGAGGCGAATGCCCGCGAGGGCCAGCAATAATCCCAGCAGGCCCGCAGTGACGGCCAAAGTCAGACTCTCGGCGAGCAACTGCCGGACGATCCGCATACGGCTTGCCCCGAGCGCCGCACGGATGGCGATCTCCCGTTCGCGGCTGGCGCTACGAGCCAGCGAGAGGCTTGCGACGTTGGTGGCGGCGATGAGAAGCACAAAGAAAACCGCGCCCGTCAACATCCACAATGCCAGCCGCGACCTCGTTCTTATCACTCGAAGGCTCAACGGCGTCACGCTAATCCCCCGGTTCCGGTCGGCCGCCGGTGACTGCTCGTCGAGCCGCCGTGCGATCGCGCTCATCTCCGCCTGGGCCTGCTCGATCGACACGTTCGGTCGAAGTCTGCCAACGACGGTCCAGAAACCCTCGCCACGCGCACGGCGAAGCATCTCCCAATCCGGATACAGCGTGTGCGGCTCCCACACATCCGCGTCGTCGTCAAATTGGAAATCCGCCGGGAGAATACCGATAATCCGGGAAGGAGCGCCGTCAAGGTTAATGGTCGCTCCGATCGCATCGAACGAGCCTCCGAAGCGGGTTTGCCAGAAGCGATGACTGATCAGGGCCACGCGTTGCCGCTGCTCGGCCTCCTTGGCCGAGAAGATGCGCCCGTGCAAAGGCTGAACGCCGAGTAATGGAAACAAGTTGGGTGAATGCCGGACGGCGCTGATCTTTTCCGCTTTGTCCGGACTCGTGAGCGTCACCGAAACGCCATCGAAGAGCGCCATGTCCGCGAAGCTCCCGCTTTGGCTTCGCCACTCGACGACATTCCAATATGCCGATCTGCCTTCACGCACGCCGCGGCTGGGGATCTCGCTCCACAGCATCACCAACTGCTCCGGCGAGGGATAGGGAAGCGGCCGCAGCAGGACCGCATTCAGCACGCTGAACATGGCGGTATTGGCGCCAATCGCCAGCGCGAGTACGGCCACGGCCGTCGCCGTAAAGCCAGGGCTCTTGCGCAGAGTTCGCACCGCATAGCGTATGTCCTGCGCGATCGTTTCGACCAGGGCGAACGCTCTTCGTTCCCGGTAGATTTCCTTCATCGAGTCTATGGCTCCAAAGCTGCGTCGCGCGGCATAGCGCGCCTCGGCGGGATCCATGCCGGCGTTGAGGTTGTCCTCAAGCTGCATCTCCAGGTGAAAGCGAACCTCATCATCCAGCTCGCGCTCCAGTCGTTTGTGTTCGAACAACCCACGCAGCCGGGCGGAAACCACGCTGGCCCAGCTCATCCGCGCTCCTCCGCCAGGCTCCCCGGATCAAAGCCGAGGAAGCGCTCAATGGTCGACGACATCCGCTTCCAGTCTTCGGTTTCCTTGGCGAGTCGTCTCCGCCCGTTTGTAGTAATCGAGTAAAATCTCGCCTTGCGGTTTTTCTCGGACGCTCCCCACTTCGACGCAATCAATCCTTCCTGCTCCATGCGCAATAGCGCCGGATAGAGAGTGCCCTGGTTGAGCTGCAGCACGTCTTTGCTGATCTGCTCGATCCGGCGCGCGATGCCGTAACCGTGCAGCGGTCCGAGCGCCTGCAAGGTTTGCAGAACGAGGAGAATCAGAGTGCCCTGGAGAACGCCGGACTTATCGGTACGTCCATGTCTCATTAGGTAACCTACAGGAACAGTGTATCCCATGTTCGTGTAGGTGGTCAACAGGAAAAAGACGAGCCGGCCGTAGTTCCCGCCGGCGCACGATGCGCAGCGCGGCTGGGATCCGCCGTCATTGCAATCGCAGCCGCTTCTCCCACGTGCTGCTAAGATACAGACTGTGGACCGTCCGCAGATCCTTTCCGCCTTGCGCGAAAGGATCGTCGCGTTCGCGGCATCACGTATAGCGAGGGATGTTGCCGAGGATCTGGCGCAGGAGGTACTCGTGCTTCTCCACGAAAAGTACGCGCATGTAACGCGTCTGGAGGAGCTCGTCCCGTTGTCGCTTCAGATTGTCCGCTTCAAAATGGCCTCGGTGCGCCGCAAATCACACCGGCGCGGCGAGTACACCAGCGTTTCGGTAGAGGAGATTCAGCTTCCCGATCTGGAGTCCAATCCCGCGACAGCCCTGGAGCAGCAGCAGCTCATGGATCGGCTGACGGGCGCCATCAGCCAGATGGAAGAGCGCTGCCGCGAGTTGTTTCGCATGAAGCTGGAAGGCAGAACATTTCCGGAGATCCAGGAAATCTTGCACGTCAAGTCGATCAACACGATTTACACGTGGGATTCCCGATGCCGGAAACGCCTGCAGGAGCTGATGGGCGGCAGATGGGAGACGCGATCATGAAGCAGCCCGATGTTCACAAGCTGCTGGGAGGTTACGCGACCGACACACTCACGCCGGCGGAGCGCGAGGCCTTGTTTGCCGCCGCCCTCGAAGATCAGCAACTTTTTGAGGCGCTGGCCGACGAGCAGGTGTTGCGCGACCTGCTGCGCGATCCGGCGGCGCGGCAACGCGTGCTGCGAGCGCTGGAGCACCAACCGCCACGAAGCGCGTGGGCGCGGATGATCGCGTGGTTCTCGCCCGCGGGCTGGCGGCCGATGGCACTGGCCGGCGGACTCGCAACCGTATTCCTCGCCGGTGTGATGATTCGCCAGAGCGGCGTGCTTCAGACTGCGCAGAGGGTGGCCCCTGCCGATCAGCCGCGCGATACAGCGGCCTCGGCGTTACAGGCCGAGTTGCGGAAAGCTGCACCCGTCGAGCCAAAAGTTCCGCTCGCCGCGCCTCCACCGGCGCCTCGCAAACCAGAATCGGCTCGCGGCAACCGCCTGATGGTGGAGAGGTCGCAGCCGGCCAGCCGGCCGGCCCCCGAGGAGGAAGGCTTCGCGCGGGAGCGATCCAAGAATCGGGACGAATACGCCGCCCGAAAGCAGGTAGCGGGGGCAGTTCAACCGGGGCCGCAGACTTCATCGGTAGAGGTGAGCGCCGCGCCCGCCGCACCAATAGTCGGGGGCCAACGCCAGGATCCCGCGACGATGCAGGATCGGCGCGCACTGCGGCTCGCCGTTCTGGGCGGACAGAACTACCTGCCGCAACAAAAGAACGAAGCGGACGTCAACCAGGCTGTTCAGGAAATGTTGGCCAAGAAGCTCGACGCCGCCGGGCAATACAGCGTGGTCAACCAGGCCGAAGTCGACAAAGCGTTCAAGGAGCGAAATCCGGGGAACAAACCGGTCGACGCGGGGACGGCCGCAAGCATCGGCCGCAGCGTCGGCGCCGATACCGTGATTGTCGCCAACGTTTCGCAGACGCCTGCGACGCCGCCGCGCCCAGCCGCGCGAACAAGCGCAGCGGGCGAGGGAGCCGCGGGCGGCTTTCGTCCCGGTGTTGCAGCCACCAAAGCGCAGCCGGTCGAGTCCAGCTTTTCGCTGACTGCCTACGCTATCGACACTCGCACGGAATCGAACGTCGCGGCAGCGAGCACCAGCGCGCGCGCCGCGCAGGCCGGCGGCAAGGCGGAGCAGACGCGAGCACTCACGGCGCCAGTCGACCGCCTCGCGGCTCAACTCGGCCAACAGCTCAATCGCCGCGTCCCATCCGCCATCGACGTTCCGGTCAGCCTGGGCGGCGCAGGGAGAATCACCTTCACCGCCGGATCGCGCGCCGGAATCCGCCTCAACGATCGCTTTGACGTGACTCGCGATGGCGTCGTGATCGGCCAGGTCATCGTTACGGACCTGCAGGATAGCTCCTCTTCCGGTACCTTTGTGGGCAAAACACCGGCGCGAGTGGGCGATCGAGTGGTCTCTCCGAAATAGCTTCTCCGCGCTAGCCCTCTCGCAGCGGCGAACCGGTTCCAATGCCGCCGCACGGCGTGCAGGCACGTAACTCGCAGTCAGCGCGACCGCGCCCAGGAGCACGATGGCGCCCGCGACCGTGGCCGCCTGCCCCGCCCAGAGCGAGACACCCGTACCGGTCGCCAGCCCTACCGTGAGCAGCAGCAGCCTCACGCAACACGAGGCGGATCACTCGTCCTCGGCCGGCGCCCAGTGCGATGCGCACGCCGATCTCATTGCGCCGGCGCGCCACCATATACGCAATGACGCCGTAGAGACCCAGCGTCGCAAGCAATGCGGCCAGCAACCCAAACCCGCCCGCGACTGCGGCCGTGACGCTACGGAAGAGTTCTCCGAGCGGCGCCGATGTTCGCAGCACGAAGCTCATACGTCCGTTCCGGGCGTTTTCGTCCTGGCCGATCGGGAGGAAGCGATCGGTATGCGCCGCAGATCGTCCGCGAAGTGATCGACGCTCGCATAACGCCGGTCGGGGTCCCGGCGCACCTCCATCTGGATGATGTTATCGAGGTCGCCCTTCAGACGCTTCGCGAACGGGCCGCCCAAACTGCTCGTCGGGGTCGCTTCGATCGACTGGATGGAGCTCCGGGCTCGCATAATCCGGCGTGAGCAGCCGTGAGGTGGTTTGGTCCGGAGCCGGAGAATCGGGATCGCTCAGCTTCGCGATTCCGAAGTCGAGGAGCTTGGCTACGCCCTCCACTGCTGGAGCAGCAGGGTCACGTCGTGGCTGTTGCTTCCCGAAACCATGCGGCGAGCGGTGCGGGGGGAGACCTGATGATATCAAGGAAATTGCAGCGGCTCCGATGGCCGCGAAATCCTCGCGCACCGATGCAGGCATTCGTCAGCGGTCCTTGCCCCCTGAAAGGATCTGCCTCCTGACGGCATTCCCTTGTTTCAGGAGGCAAAATGAAGCGATCGTTTCACTCCCTCTCGCTGGTAGCCCTGACTTTGGCCGTAGGAGTTTCCGCGCTGGCACAATCGCGCGGTCCGGCCAGGCCCGCCGGCCGGCCTAAGATTACTCAGGGTGCGCTGATGAGCGTCCGCTCGGGCGAACCCGTCCCATGCCCGCTCAAGCGCACTGACGTCAAGGCTGAGATCAGCGGCTACCTGGCGCACGTCACCGTGGTCCAGGATTTCGAGAACCCGTACCCCGACAAGATCGAAGCTGTCTACACCTTTCCGCTTCCGCAGAACGCCGCGGTCGACGACATGACGATGCTGATTGGCGACCGAACCGTTCGCGGTAAGATCAAGCGCCGCGAAGAGGCCCGCGCCATCTACGAAGCGGCGCGCAACGCCGGTCACGCGGCCGCCCTGCTCGATCAGGAGCGCCCGAACATCTTCACGCAAGCGGTCGCCAACATCCGGCCGGGCGAGAAAGTCAAGATCACCATCCGCTACGTCGAGCTGCTCAAGTACGAAGACGGCAACTATGAATTCTCTTTCCCGATGGTCGTCGGGCCGCGCTACAGTCCGAAGGGTCTGGCGGACGCAGTTCGCATCGCGCCCCCGCTCACGCCTCCCGGTACGCGCGCCGGCCACGACATTTCCATTTCGGTGGATCTTGATGCCGGTGTGCCGATCAACTTCCTCCGCTCCCTGACGCACGACATCGACACCCAGAAGTCCAGCCCGCGCAAAGCCGTGGTGCAGCTCAAGAACAAGAACGAAATTCCGAACAAAGACTTCGTCCTCCAGTACGACACATCGGGCGCGAAGATCGAAGACGTCGTGATGACGCACAAAGCGGCGAAGGGCGGATTCTTCACATTGATTCTTCAGCCGCCGGATCGCCCGCGCGTTGAGGATGTCACTCCGAAAGAGATCGTCTTCGTGCTCGATACTTCGGGTTCGATGATGGGTTTCCCGATCGAGAAGGCGAAAGAATCGATGAAGCTGGCCCTCGACGGGCTCAATCCACGCGACACGTTTAACCTGATCACGTTTTCCGGCGACACGCACGTTCTGTTCCCGAAGCCCGTTCCGGCGACGCCGGAGAATCTGAGCCAGGCGCAGTCATTTCTGGCGTCGCGCTCCGGCCGGGGCGGCACCGAAATGATGAAAGCGATTCGCGCGGCGCTCGATCCGTCCGGCGATCGCGACCACGTCCGGGTAGTGTGCTTCATGACGGACGGGTACGTGGGCAACGATATGGAGATCATCGCCGAAGTGCAGAAGCATCCGAATGCGCGCGTGTTCTCGTTTGGCATCGGCAATTCGGTTAACCGCTTCCTGCTCGACAAAATGGCCGAAGCGGGGCGCGGTGAAGTCGAATACGTCGGGCTTCACGATGACGGCTCGGCGGCCGCGAAGCGTTTTCACGAGCGCGTGCGCAGCCCCCTGCTCACGGACATCGCGATCGATTGGAGCGGCGTGCCGGTCTCCGATGTTTATCCGTCGCGCATTCCCGACATGTTCAGTGCGAAGCCCGTCGCTCTGAATGGCCGCTACTCCCGGGGCGCCAAAGGCGTGATCAAACTTACCGGCAAGTTGGGCGGCAAACCGTTCAGCCGCGACATCGCGGTCACACTGCCGGAATCGGAAGCAAAGCACGATGTGCTCGCCACGCTGTGGGCGCGCCACCGCGTCGACGATCTGATGGGCAAGGACTGGGCAGGGATGCAGAACGGCTCACCGCGCGGCGACCTTCGTGAGGAGATCACCAAGCTTGGCCTCGACTTCAACCTGATGACGCAGTTCACTTCGCTCGTTGCCGTGGAAGAGACCGTGGTGACCGAAGGAGGCCGGCCGCGCCGCGTCGATGTCCCCGTGGAGATGCCGAACGGCGTCAGCTACGAAGGGATCTTCGGGGCTGCGTCGGAGGGAGAGATGGCTGTGGGGAAAATGGCGATGAATCGCCAGGCGGTTCTGGGTGGATACGGGAGCGGCGGTGGCGGCATGAGGCCGGGAACTCCACCTCCCGTAAGGACGTTGCCGGCGCCGGCACCCGCGCCAAGCTACGATCTGGCGAGCGTTCGCCAATCCGCGCGCAAGCTGGATCCGTCCCTGGTGGCGATGATCGGCAAAAAGACCGGCAAGGTCGACGTGCAGATCTGGCTCAGCGACACCTCCGAAGCGACGCTGAAGCAGCTTAAGGCTCTCGGCTTCGAGGTCACCGCGACGCCCGCTTCCGGCAAGGTTGCAGTAGGGCGGGCGCCGGTTGAGAAGCTCCAGGCGCTCTCGGAAGTGGCGGCAGTCCGCTACATCTCGCCCCGGTTGTGACGCCCGCGAGGCTGTGGGGAGGGCAGGTGGTTTCCTGCTCTCCCGCTATTTATTGAGATGCTTTCAATATAAATACCTAGTACTCGGTTGCTAGTTTGTGAAACTACTACAGCTTGGACCGGCTATCATTTCCGAAATAATTGTTATAAACTAGCTTTCTGTTTGGAGAGGCCCCGAGGTCCTCCCGATGAGGAAGGCTAGCCTGAATCATCGAGCCGCGGCTGCCAGGAAATTAATCCTCCTCCTTGGCCCACTGTTCATCGTGGCAGCGGGATTGCTTTTTCTCGCCGCCTTCGCCATGGACGTCCTTACGTCCGTTCGCGCCTACGTGAACGGAGAAGCCCTCTGGTCCAAGGCGCAGAAGGACTCGATCTTCTACCTCAAGCGCTACGCTTTCTCCCGGGACGAGAAAGACTACCATCAGTACCTCGATGCGATCCGGGTTCCTCTCGGGGACCGCACCGCCCGGGTCGAGCTCGATAAACCAGACTTCGACATGCAGGTTGCGTGCCGAGGTTTCCTCGAAGGCCGCAATCATCCGGATGACGTCGAAGGAATGGCGCGCTTTTTCCGCCGATTTCGCCACGTCAGCTACATGGAAAAGGCCATCGACATCTGGGCGGAGGCCGACGGATACATCGAACAGCTTCGCCAGGAGGGCGAGAATCTCCGTAATTCGATTTCGTCAGGCGGCTCCTTGGATGCAGTGATCGGCCCGCGCCTGGCTGCCATCGACGAGCTCAACAAGCGGCTGACACCTCTGGAAGACAGCTTCTCCAACACGCTCGGCGAAGGCGCGCGCCGCATCAAGAGCGTCCTTCTCTTATGTCTGGCCGCGGGTGCGACGTTGCTCATGATCGGCGCCGGCGGCATGTGCTACACACTGCTCCGGCGGGTGACCGAATCGGAAGAGAAATACCGGCGCCTGATCGACTCGGCGAGCGATGCCATCGTGGTGACGGATCGAGATACGGGCTTCATCGTCGACGCCAATCCGATGCTGGAGCGTCTCTGCGGATTGCCGGTTTCGCGTCTTATCGGAACGCCGCAGGCCGCGCTGCACTGGGTTTCTGGAATCGAGGAGGGCTGGGAGGATTTCGTCAGCGCCGTAGAGCGCGGCGAGGCGCGCGGACGCAGTCTCCGCGTCTGCCACGCGGACGGCCGCCGCATTCCCGTCGAGGTCAGTGCGAACCTGCTCGACGTACGCGGCAAGGCAGTGGTGCAAACCATCATCCGCGATGTCACCGAACGTGTAGAGGCCGAACGTGCGCTGCGGCAGAGCAACGAAACGCTTTCCGCAGTGATCCAGGCCTCGCCGCTCGCTATCTTCTCGCTCGACCTGAACGGTTGCGTCCGAAGCTGGAACACGGCTGCCGAGCTCACGTTCGGATGGAGTGAGCAGGAAGTCCTGCGGCAGGTGCTGCCGATCGTGACCGAAGAGGATCGGGAGGAATTCCGGGTGCGCTTATTGGAGGCTAGTCAGGGCGCAGTTGTTTCGGGCCTCGAGAA
>JBOGMR010000469.1:0-3239 GCA_050746825.1 Bryobacteraceae bacterium
GCGCCAACCTCAGTGATATAATGCGCAAACCTATCCAATGCCGCAGCGATTCGCGATTTTCCTTCTGCCCCTATGTTTGACCCTGGCTCAGGAAACCAATCCGCACACCAGCCCAGGGGACATTGAACAGGGGCGCCGGCTCTTCGACGCGCGTTGCGCGGGGTGCCATGGAAAAAATGGCTCGGGCGGCCGCGGCACGAATCTGGCGCAGCCCGATCTGCCGCGCTCGGCGGACGATGCGAGCCTGTTCCGTGTGATTCAGCGTGGAATACCGGGCACCGAGATGCCCAATCAGGGTCTGGCGACGAACCGCGAGATCTGGCAGATGGCCGCCTATGTGCGGTCCCTGGGGCGACTGCCGCAAGAACCCGTGACCGGCGACGCAGCGCGCGGTCAGGTGATCTTCAACGGCAAGGGCAACTGCCGGCAATGTCACACGGCGGGACTCGAGGGCGGGCGCATGGGTCCGGTCCTCAACGGCTCCGGTGCACGTCGCGGCGTGGCGTATCTGAGGCAGACGCTGCTCGATCCTCAATCGCGTGTGCCATTCGAATTCGGATTCTACGAAGTCGCACTCCGCGGTGGCCGGCGGATCAGAGGAATCCGGATCAATGAGGACACGCAGTCCATCCAGTTACGCGATTTGTCCGACAAGCTCCATTCGTATTGGAAAGACGAGCTCTCCGAAATCAAGCGGCTGGACGGTCAAACACCCATGCCCAGTTACAAAGGAGTGCTATCGGATACCGAGGTGAACGACGTGGTTGCCTATCTGGTTTCGTTGAAGGAGGTCCGGTGAAAGGCGCAGCAGTTTTCGTTTTGATCGCGGCGCCGCTCGCCGCTCAGGTGGGCTTCGATCGCATTCGCAACGCGGAGAAAGAACCCGGATCATGGCTCACCTACTCGGGGGATTACAGCGGACGGCGCTACTCGCCGCTGTCGCAGATCACTCCCGGCAATGTGTCCCGGTTGAAGGTCGCGTGGATTTATCAGATCCCGGCGATGAATAAGGTGGAGACCACGCCGCTGGTGGCCGATGGAGTCATGTACATCAGCGAGCCGCCAAGTAATGTGGCGGCGCTCGATGTGCGCACGGGGCGGAAGCTCTGGAGCTACACGCGACGCCTTCCGCAGGACGTACGAGTTTGCTGCGGCCAGGTGAACAGGGGAGTCGCGATTCTCGACGATCTGGTTTTCGTCGGCACGGTAGACGCGTATCTGATTGCGCTCGACGCGAGAACCGGCATCAAGCGATGGGAAACGAAAGTGGTCGATCACGCGGCGGGTTACGGGATCACGGTGGCGCCGCTGGCGCTGAAAGACAAAGTCGTGGTGGGCATCGCCGGCGGCGAATACGGCATCCGTGGTTTTCTCGACGCCTACGAGGCCAAGACGGGAAAGCTCGCCTGGAGATTCTGGACGATTCCCGGCCCCGGCGAAAAGGGCAACGAAACCTGGGCGGGAGAGAGCTGGAAGACGGGAGGCGCTCCGACGTGGGTCACTGGCGCGTACGATCCCGAGATGAATCTTGTGTACTGGGGTACGGGCAATCCCGGCCCGGACTGGAATGGCGACGTTCGGATGGGAGACAACCTGTATTCCGATTCCGTGGTGGCGCTCGACGGCGATACAGGAAAGCTGAAGTGGTACTTCCAGTTCACACCGCACGACGTGCATGACTGGGACGCCAACCAGGTGCCGGTTCTCATGGACGGGGAAATTCGCGGCCAGAAGCGCAAACTGCTGGTAACCGCCAACCGGAACGCGTTCTACTACGCGCTGGATCGCGCCAGCGGTGAGTTTCTCGTGGGCAAGCCGTACGTGAAGCAGACCTGGGCGAGCGGCCTCGACGATCGGGGACGGCCCATTCGGCTGCCCAACACGTCGCCCACGGTGGAAGGGACGCACGTGTGGCCATCGGTGGGCGGCGGCACGAACTGGTTTAGCCCCTCCTACAGTCCAAAGACCGGCCTGTTCTATGTGGCGGTCCGCGAAGCGAGCGACCTCTATTACATCGGCGAAGCCGAATACAAGCCCGGCGTGACCTTCTTTGGCGGTACGCATCGCCTGGTCGACAGCCACGAGAACTATGGCGCCATCCGTGCTTTGAAGCCCACGACGGGAGAAAAAGTGTGGGATTACCGGCTGCACTCCTCGACCGGCGCCGGTGTCATGGCAACGGCGGGAGGTCTCGTGTTCGGAGCGGCGGAAGGAACGTTCTTTGCGCTGGATGCATCGACCGGAAAGCGGCTGTGGCGCTTCCAGACCGGCGGGCAGATCGGGAGCAACCCGATGAGTTATGTGGCTGAGGGCAAACAGCACGTCGCCATCGCCGCGGGAAACGACATCGTCGCGTTTGCTCTGGAATAACCCGGACTGACTTGCCTTCAGACTCATCGCGCCCGGCCGGCCAGGATCAATCGCCGGGGCGTCGTGAGGGCTCTGCTTCGCCCTTCGGCGCGATCAAGAGCGACAGCGCGATTGACACAGCCAGCACGACTCCAATTACGATCAGCGAAATCTCGATCGGGAGGTGGCCGCCGAAAAGCGAATCCAGCCAGCACATCTTCAGGCCGACGAATATGAGGATGATCGCAAGCCCGTACTGCAGCAGGTGGAAACGAGTCACTGCGCCCGCGAGCAGGAAGTACATCGATCGCAGGCCCAGAATCGCGAAGACGTTCGATGTATAAACCACGAGCGGCTCGCGCGTGATCCCGAAGACGGCCGGAACGGAATCGACCGCGAAGATAATGTCGCTTACCTCGATCAGCGCCAGCGTCAGAAACAGCGGCGTCGCGTGAACGCGCTCATTCAGGCGCACGAACAGATTGGAACCGTGGAGGCTCGTGGTCACCGGAAACAATTTTCGCACCAGTCGAAGCACCGGGTTCTTCTGCGGCTCGATTTCCCGGTCGCCCGTGAACAGGAGCTTCACGCCGGTGATCAACAGGAATATTCCGAAAAGCACCACGACCCATTGATACTGGATGAGCGCCGATCCGAGGGCGATAAATATGCCGCGAAACACAAGGGCGCCAATGATGCCGTAGAACAGCACACGGTGCTGGTACTGGGCCGGAATCCGGAAATACTGGAAGATCAGAACGAATACGAACATGTTGTCGAGCGAGAGAGACTCCTCGACAACGTACCCGGTCAGGAACTCGAGAGCGATCTTTTTAGCGGGCGCCGGGCCGAACTGGCCGGAGGAATACTGGTACAGACCGAAGCAAAAG
>JBOGMR010000470.1:0-6519 GCA_050746825.1 Bryobacteraceae bacterium
GACCAACCGTCCCGACGTGCTCGATCCGGCGCTGCTGCGTCCCGGCCGTTTCGACCGTCAGGTCGTGGTGCCTAATCCGGACGTCGTCGGCCAGGGGGACTTTTTTGGTGTGAACCTTCAGGATGGCTTCCCGGCCCTTGACGTCGGGGCGTGAAACCACGACGCGGCGGTCGAAGCGCCCGGGACGCAGCAGCGCCGGATCGAGCACGTCGGGACGGTTGGTGGCGGCGATCAGAATCACGCCCTCGTTGGAGTCGAAGCCGTCCATCTCGACCAGCAACTGGTTGAGTGTCTGCTCGCGCTCGTCGTGCCCGCCGCCAAGACCCGCGCCGCGGTGCCGTCCCACGGCGTCGATCTCATCGATGAAGATGATACAGGGGGCGTTCTTCTTGCCCTGCTCGAACAGATCGCGCACGCGGCTGGCGCCGACGCCGACGAACATCTCGACAAAGTCAGAACCCGAAATCGAGAAGAAGGGAACGCTCGCTTCTCCGGCAATCGCGCGCGCCAGGAGCGTCTTACCCGTGCCGGGCGATCCGATCAGCAGCACGCCCTTCGGGATGCGGCCACCAAGCTTCTGAAACTTTTGCGGTTCGCGCAGGAACTCGATGATCTCCTGCAGCTCTTCCTTGGCTTCCTCGACGCCCGCCACATCTTTGAAGGTGACTTTCTTCTGCTGGGTCGAGTGCAGGCGCGCGCGGCTCTTGCCGAAACTCAGCGCCTTGTTACCGCCGCTCTGCATCTGGCGCATCATGAAGATCCAGAACGCGAGCAGAAGGATGAACGGCGAGGCATTGATCAGGATTGAGATCCAGTTGCCTGTGCTGGTCTCTTTGATCACGATTTCTACTCTCTTGGCCTGCAGCTTGTCGTACAGGGTTGGGTAGTTTGACGGCACGAGCGTGCGCAGATCGGCGGTTCCGTCGACATAGGTACCCTTGATCTCGTTGCCGTTGCTGATCGTGACCTTCTTGATCTTCTCGGCTTCTACGTCCGAGAGGAATTGGGTGAAAGACAACTCCCGTTCCTGACGCGTCTTGGCCTGCTTGACCACCTGCCATAACAGGACCGCCACACACGCGAGGACAATCCAGAAAATGCCCGTTTTAATGTTTGAATTCACTGCTTACCTCCCGGGCCAGTTCTCCGGCGCCAACATGGGCTGACACTCCCACAGAGGAACTCGGGCTTCCTGGAACAGGGCCTTCCTATTTTTCTTGAGTACGGAACGTACGATCCGATGCTGCCGACGCCCTTCCCCCCATTACGAAGCAGACGGGATTCTCCGGTGCGGACCGGATCCAATATACTCACCTCTTCATTATAGACGCAATCCGGCGCCGGCAGTTCCTTACCTTCGTCGAGAGCGGTTTGGGAAGACGGCGGGCCGGGCGCGGAGCCTTCAAGGAACTTGTGCGCCTGCCGGGTCGAGAATCCCTCGAAAATTGTGTGGCGGCTCACTGGGCCGCGTTCCGAGTCCCTTTTTTTCTCCGTCGCGCCACGGCGCTTGCCCAATCGTCTCCGCCGCCTGAAAAGTCAATCACCGCTCTGCTATACTTGAACCTGTTTGACGTCCCGCCTATCCGGCTGAGACCTCCAGCAGCCTCGAATAGCCCGCCATCAAACAAGGAGAATCGGTGAAGAACATTTATGTAGGGAATCTGGACGTTGAGGCGACTAAGGGATCAGTACGCTCCCTGTTTGAGCCCTATGGAACCGTCGCACATATCAAACTCATGACGGACCACGAGACGGGTTGCTCGCGTGGTATCGCGTTCGTCGAAATGTCCGACCCGGACCAGGCCGGCAGGGCCATCGCCGCCCTGAACGGCGCCGATTGGAGAGGCCGCACCATCAACGTGAAGGAGGCGCGGCCGAAGCTGCATCGCGGCGGCGCATCTGGCGAGACTTCCGCGCGCCTGCACTAAGCGAGCCTTCGATGCAGAGAGCTTCTAGTTCAGCCATGCCCGAAAAAAGTTTCGTTGCGCAGTATTACGAACTCACTCTTCGCGTGCGACCCCGCGGAGGGAAGTGGAGCGCTGTTGTTCTCGGTCCGAATGGCCTGCTGATCAACGACGACGCCAACTACGGCTCGGAAACCGAAGCGGAGCAGGTTGCCGTCGGCTTGGCGCAGAAGAACCTGCACGAGGAAAAGCACGACAGCCGCCCGTTGCTGGAAGCGGTCGATTGGCAGACCATTTGACAGCCCGCGCCTGACGGGCTATTCGAACCGCAAGGCCGTCACCGGGTTGATCGCCGCCGCCCGCCGGGCGGGAACCGCATTCGCGAGAAGAGCAACCCCAGCCAGAAGCGCGGCTACTCCCGCATAGGTCCAACCGTCCGTCGCGCTCACACCGAACAACAGCGTCCTCAAAAAGCCCGCCGACCAGAATGCGCCCGCGAGGCCGAGCCCGAGTCCCAGGCCCACGAGCATCATCCCCCGCAACAGCACTTGCCAGAGCACCTGGCGCTGCTCTGCACCGAGCGCCATCCGGATTCCGATCTCGCGCGTGCGCTGGCTCACGGTGAACGAGATGACGCCGTAAATTCCGCCGGCCGCGAGCACCAGCGCCACCGCCGCGAACACGCCGAGCAGCCACGAGTACGTGCGCCGCACCCAGAGGGACTCCTCAACGCGCGCGGACATCGTGGTGATCTGGTACATCGGCAGATCCGGGTCGATCTTCGCCAGCAGCAAGCGCGCCGGAGACACCAGGCTGTGCGGGTCCACCGATCCCTTCATCACGATGTTCATGGAATTCACCGGCCCTTGCGAATAGGGTACATACACGCCCGGCCGCATCTCGCGTTCGAGTCCGTAGTGCTTGACGTCCGCCGTTACACCAATCACCGTCATCCAGGGACTGTTCGAGCCTTGTCGCAGACGTCTCCCCAGCGGGTCCACGCCGCGGAAAAAGTGCTTCGCCAGCGTTTCGTTGATAATTACCACGCGGGGGCCGCCGGATCGCTCGGTGTTATCGAACGGGCGTCCGGCAATGAAGCGAATTCCGAGTGCTTCGAGGTAACCGGGTGTGGCGGTCCTTAGCAGGACCACCGGGTTCTTTTCGTTCGGGCCCAGGGGGGGCGCACCTTCGGCCTCCAGAAAGTAACCGGAATGGCCGAACAGAGGCGGATTTGAGCAGGCGCCGGCAAACTGCACGCCGGGCATGGACCGCAACTGATCGAGCAGCGTGTCGAAAAAAGTCTTCCGTTGATCGGGCTTGGCGTATTTCGCGTTGGGAAGCGCCACGCGATACGTGAGCACTCCGTCTGCGCGAAAGCCGGGATCGACTTCGCGCAGCTTGCGAAATGCCTGGATGAGCAGTCCGGCGCCAACCAGCAGCACCACCGCGAGCGCCACCTCGCCGACCACCAGCGCGTTGAGCGTCCGCCGCTTTCCGGCCGACGCCGACGAACGCGCCGCGTCCTGCAGCGCCGAGCGCACGTCCACGCGTGACGCCTCGCGAGCGGGCCACAAGCCGAACAGGACCGCGGCTGCCGCGGAAACCGAAATGCAGAACAAGAGAATGCGAATGTCCACGTTGAACGTGACCCAGCGCGGAAGCTGGTTCGGCATCGTGGACATGAGCCCTTTGAGGCCCGCGAATCCGAGCCCAACTCCGAGCGCGCCACCGGCACAGGCCAGAAGCAGGCTTTCGGTCAGAAGCTGCCGGATGATTCTGCGTCGCGTGGCGCCGAGCGCCGTGCGGACTCCCATCTCGCGGCTGCGCGCCGATCCGCGCGCCAGCATCAGGCCTGCAATGTTCACGCAGGCGATCAGCAGAACCACCGCCACCGCACCCAGCAACACGCTGCTTGCGGTCCAGTAGTTGCCAACCAGGCGATCGCGCAACGGGCGGATCGCCGGTGAGGTGATTTCGTTGACTTTGCGTCCGGTCTGGATCATCCCTCTGTGGATCCGCGTCAGATCTTCGAGCGCCTGCGAAATCGTGACGTCCTTCTTGAGCCGCCCGACCCCGCCCAGAAACCAGCCGCCGCCACCGGTGGGATTGGCCTGGAGCGGCGCCCAACATTCGGAGTTTCCGGAGAAAACGGCTTCGCGAGGCAGCACACCGATCACCGTGTAGGCTTCACCGTCGAGCTGCAGCGTTTCACCGATTACATTTTTTGAACCGGAAAACAGCCGCTGCCACAAAGCATGGCCAAGGAGGATAACCTTCGGCGCGCCCGGCTTGTCTTCATCGGGCGAGATGCCGCGCCCCAGCACAGGCTTCACACCAAGCACGGCGGCCATATCGTGACTGACCCGCATCCCGTCCAGGCGCTGCGTGCCGAAACGTCCCGACAGATTGAAGCTCGCCCCGGCCCACACGGCCATGCCGTCAAAGGAGCGATTGTGCTCGCGCCAGGAGTGAAAGTCCTGGTAGGCGACTCCCGTATATTCGAGATTCCACTTCGGCGCGGTTTCATCCAGATCGAGCAGACGCGTCGCTTCCGGGAAAGGCAGCGGGCGCAGGAACAGCGCGTTGTGAATACTGAAAATCGTCGTGGCGCCGGCGATCCCCAGCGCCAGCATGGCGACGATCATGAAGCTGAAGCCGGGCTGCTTGCCGAAGGTGCGGAGGGCAAAACGCAGGTCGTTGATCAGAACGGACACACCACCTCCTCAACGCGTGACGATCGGAATTAAGACGGCCGATTGAGCACTTGGTTAGTGTTTGGGGCGGGTTCTTGTTGGCGGAAGCGGAGCTAATTCAACCGCACAGGAATGTACATTGGCGCCGACGTCCGGCCGGCGATCGAGACCGTGACGGGCACCAGCGGGCCGGCGGGCGCCTGCGCCGAGACGATGAACTGCACCAGGTGCATACCGGGCAGTCCGGGCGCAACAAAAATCGCGGCATGATCCACGCCGCCGACTTTAATGCCGAGTTGGCCCATCAAGATGAGCGAACCGGTCTCGCCAAGGCCGGAGACCGTCATCAGGAGCATATCCGTCGGCCGGGCCGGGCGTGTAGCATCGAGCACGACGTTGCCTGCCGCCGTGATTGAGCGGATCTCGGGCGGCAACGGCTCAATCTGCACCACCACGGAAACCGTCTCGCTGCCGTTCGCAACACGCAGCACGGCAGGTCCGGCCGGCAGGTTCGGCGGCACGCGGAAAGTGATCCCGTTTGCTGTCCCGGCCAGCACGATGGCCAACTGCCCACCGATCGTGACCGTGACGTTCGCGCCTCCCAGGTTCGAGCCGAACACCGTGACGGCCGATCCCGGCGCAATACCGGCGCCCGCACCATTCGTGATCAGATTCGAGCTGATGGACAGGGCCCTTGCGTTCCCCGGCTGAACCTGGAAGCCGAATGGCTGCGAGATAACCTGGAATCCGTTCAGAACGCTGAACAGGGATGCGGCGGAAACGGCATCGGGCGCCACCCACACGTTGGCCAGCATGCGATTCGGCGCGGTCACCCAGACCCGCCGCACTTGAACGTCGCTCGAGCCGAACCCGACTGTGGTCAGGCCGTCGACGAAATTGGTCCCGACCCCGTTGATCTCCACCATCGACTCCGTGCCCGCGGGCAGCGTAATCGGCGAAGCCGACACGCCGCCCGCGCTTTCGCCGGCATCGTAAACGTAAGTGGGTGGTGCACCCGCCTGAACGAATGTCGAGTTCTGCCCGTCGGAGTTGAACGCGGTGATCTGCGCCCGAAGCCCGCCAACGCCCGGCGGCGGCGCGACCACATAGCGTCCCTGCTCGTCCACCCGCACTAAGGAGCCCGCCACCCCGTCAAAGAAGAAGCGTGTGTCCTGACGGAGGTTGATTCCGGTGATGACCACGACGCGACCGTTCGCTCCCTCGATTCCGGGAGTGGCGGCCACCACTGAAGGCGGACCCGTCGACGTAACGTTGAATCCGTACGGCACGATCAGGATTTCGCCGGCCAACGAGAAGATCAAATGACGCGGCCCGACGCCGAAGGACGCCGGCTGCAGGTAGATTGCCAGAGCCGAGCCGCTAAAGGCGGTCACGCTGCTCGAGGGCAATGACGATCCGCCGAGCATCGCCACCGTGAGTCCGGCAGCCACCACATTGTTCGACGCCAGACCCGCACCAGCCGCCACCAAGGTCTGGGTGGCTGCGCCGCTCAGAAACGCGGGTCGCACGGGCGTCGCGTCGAAGTAGCGGTAGGTAGCCGCCGACGAAAAGGCGCTCGACTCTCTGCGGTTGATCGCAAAGTCCACTCCGTCCGTAATCGCGCCCGGCGTGACGATCACTACCGACGCCTGCGACGGGTCCTTGGTCCCTGCCGGCTGGCCCCTTTGATACAGCACCGTTTCGAACAACCCGCTTGCATTGACCGGCAGCCCGTTCGCATCCAGCGGGAGGGTCAAATTGCCGTCGGGCGGCAGCGCATGCGCGTACACATAGTAGCCGGGGCCGGAGCCGGCGGCATCCACCGGCAGTCCTTCGATCCGGTATCGGCCGTCGGGATCGGTGAGCGCACTGACCGCTCCGCCGCCCGGCCGGATCGCAACGACTGATGCCATGTGTACGCC
>JBOGMR010000471.1:0-5000 GCA_050746825.1 Bryobacteraceae bacterium
CGGCAGGACTTCGCGCGGCAGTGGGACTTGTGCTGGCTAACGCTGGTGCATCCGACCGCGTACGTCGCGGCGGACGTCACGCTCGGCGTTGGAACGGTCGTCTGTGCGGGAGCGATCGTCTTGCCCGGGAGTGTGATCGGCGACCACGTGATCGTGAACACCAGCGCGACGGTGGATCACGATTGTGTGGTGGAGTCTTTCTCGCATCTCGCGCCGGGTGTGCACCTGGCGGGGCACGTCCACGTGTCGGAGGGAGCGCTCCTAGGCATAGGCTGCGTCGTGACTCCCGGCCGGTGCATTGGTGCGTGGACAGTGGTCGGCGCAGGCGGGGTCGTCGTGCGCGACTTGCCGGGTGGTGTAGTGGCGCGCGGGGTGCCAGCTGTTCCGCAACGGCCCAACAACGATGACGGACGTCCTTCGCATGGAGGTGCCAGTTGGGGCATGACATGAACGTTCTATTTACGTGTGCGGGTCGCCGCAGTTACTCGATCACGATTTTCAAACAGGCGGCGCACGGCAACGGGCAGGTCTTTGCCTGCGACGCGAGCGCGGAAGCGCCGGCGCTGCGCCACGCCGACAAGTCGTTCGTCGTTCCGTGCGTGGACGATGCCGGCTACATCGACGAGCTGTTGAAGATTTGCGGCGAGCACCGGGTGGGGTTGCTGATTCCCGCACTCGAACCGGAGCTGGCGCTGCTTTCGGCGCACCGGGCGCGCTTTCTGGCGGTCGGTACGATGCCGCTGGTTTCGTCACCGGACATTGTCGCGACTTGCTACGACAAGCTGGCGACGGCCCGATTTCTCGAAAGCTGCGGGGTCGCTGTCCCGCGTACGTATCTCTCGCTGGACGCCGCCCGGGAAGCGCTGGCGCGCGGTGAAGTGACATTCCCGCTCGTGATCAAGCCGCGCTGGGGCGTGAGTTCCATCGGCACGGCATTTCCAGAGGATGACGAGGAACTCGAATTGTCATTCAAGCTGGCCCGCAAACAAATCATGCGCACGATGCTCGCCGACATCAGCGCGACCGATCCCGACCGGTGCATCCTGATCCAGGAACAAATGCCGGGGGTCGAGTACGGGCTGGATGTGATCAACGATCTCGAAGGCCGGTACGTCTGCACGTTCGCCAAGCGCAAGCTCCGCATGTGGGCCGGCAGCACCGACCGCGCGGTGACGGTCCGCGACGAGCGGCTGGAGCAACTCGGAAGAGTCATCGGAGAACACCTGAGGCATGTCGGGATTTTGGATTGCGACGTGTGTGTGTCGGAGAAAGGCTGCTGTCCGGTCGATCTGAATCCGCGGCTAGGCGGCGGTTATCCGTTCTCGCATTTGGCGGGCGCGAATCTGCCGGCCGCGTTGCTCGCGTGGGCAAAACGGGAAACGACCGACCCGAAATGGTTTCAGATCACACCCGGCATCGTCGGAGCAAAAGGCGATGACTACGTCGTCATGAGCAACGGCAACAGTTCGCGCAAGCCGGCAGCAGCCTCTCATTGCGAGGTGGCGATCCTCGGCGCCGGGCCATACGGATTGGCGGCGGCGGCGCATTTGCGTGACGCGAAGATTGAGACGTGCGTGTTCGGCAAGGCGATGGAGTTTTGGGAAAACCAGATGCCGAAAGGGATGTTGCTACGTTCGTCGTGGGAAGCTTCGCACATCGCCGACCCGACCCGCGCGCTGACGCTGGATCATTTTCACACACGCTTGTCGAAGCCGATTCCGCTCGACGGCTTTATCAACTACGGACGTTGGTTTCAGCGGCAAGTCGTGCCTGACCTGGACCACCGGCGCATCGCGATCATCGAGAAAAACGCCAACGGCTTTCGTCTCGCGCTCGAAGACGGCGAGGTGTTGCACGCCAAGCGCGTCGTGGTGGCGGCCGGCATCGCGCCGTTTGCTTCGCAGCCGGCGCAATTTGACGGGCTGCCGCGCGAACTTGTCTCGCACACCGTCGAGCACGCGAATCTGGGCCGGTTGGCGAGGAAAAGGGTCGCGGTGATTGGCGGCGGCCAGAGCGCGCTGGAATCGGCGGCGTTGCTGGCGGAGGCGGGAGCGGAGGTGGAAGTGATCGTGCGCGGCGGCGTGCATTGGCTCGATCAACACGTCGCGTGGCTCAAGAGCGATACGAATCCGCTGAAGCCGATCATCTATCCGCCCACCGATGTCGGGCCGCCCGGGTTGAATTGGATCGTGGCGACGCCGGGATTGTTCCGGCGATTACCGTTACCGCTTCAGGAAGAAATCGCCTACCGGTCGATTCGGCCTGCCGGCGCGGGCTGGTTGGTGAAGCGAGTGGCCGGCGTACGCATCACGACCGGCCGCGCCGTGACCACTGCGTCCGCGGCCGGCGATCAGGTGAAGCTGAAGCTCGACGATGGTAGCGAGCGTTGTGTCGATCACGTGCTGATCGCGACCGGTTTCCGCGTGGACGTCGCGAAATATCCGTTTCTCGCGCCCGGGCTGCTGGAGTCGGTGCGCGTGACCAACGGCTACCCGGAACTGACGGCGGGATTTGAATCGTCGCTGCCGGGATTACATTTCCTCGGCGCGCCGGCGGCGCGGTCGTTCGGGCCGGTCTGCCGGTTCGTTTGCGGCACGACGTACACGGCGCGGGCGCTGGCCCGGCAAGTGGCCGGCAAGCGAGTCTCACATTTTTAAGTTCCGCACCATGACCGATGCGCACGGTATCGCCGGCGACTGGCTGCCGGACGCGGATCGGCTCACGCCGTTCGGAAAAGTCCTGCGCAGCACGAGTCTGGATGAGTCGCCCAATCGCGAGGCCGATTACCGGCTGGCTCACGAGCCGCGATGCGCGGTGTTGCGCCCGGAGGAGAGAGGCGAGTGGATGAAGGCGCTGGAACAATGCGCCCAACACGATTTCTATCACCTGCCCGAGTATCATCGGATGGAGGCCGATCACGGCGGCGGCACGGCGCGTCTGTTCGTTTACCGGGAAGGGGAACACGTGGTCGCGTTGCCGCTGCTGCTACGCCCGGTAACGGACGCGGCGCCGGAGGGCTGGAAGGATGCGACCTCCGTGTACGGCTATGGCGGACCACTTGCATCGAGTCCGACAATGCCGGCCACTGTGCTCGACCATTTTCACAACGCGCTTCGACAATCGCTCGCGGAGCAGCGAGTGGTCTCCGTGTTTTCGCGGCTGCACCCGCTGCTCGCGCCGGCGGGGTTGCTGGATGGGCTGGGCGAGTGCCGGTCGCACGGGCAGACGGTTTCCATTGATCTGACGCTGCCAGCGGAGCAGCAGCGCGCGGCTTACCGGTCTTCTTATCGCCGCCGCATCAACAAGCTGCAACGCGCGGGTGTCGTCTGCGTGTGCGACGAGGACCAGCGCCATCTGGCGGAGTTTGCGAGCATTTACCATGAGACCATGCGCCGCGTGAACGCGCACCACTCCTATTTGTTCGACCCGGACTATTTCACGGCGCTCGCGGACGGATTGGGGTCGAAGCTGCAATTGTTTGTGGTGATGGCAGAGGGTCGCGTCGCCGCCGGCGGGCTGTTCACCATCTGCGGCGGAATCGCACAATATCACCTCGGCGGCACGCGCGACGCGTTTCTGAGTCTCTCGCCGACGGGTTTGATCTTCGACACTGTCCGGCAATGGGCGGCGGAACACGGCGCGCGCGTGTTACATCTGGGCGGGGGCGTAGGATCCAAGGACGATTCGTTGTTCCATTTCAAAGCGGGATTCTCCGATTGCCGGCACGCGTTCCACACCTGGCGCTGGGTGATCGATCCCGGCGCGTATCGCGAACTCTGCGACGAACGGCTGCATTTCAATCGGCTCTACGGTCTCGAGCCGGAGTCGGCGGACTTCTTTCCGGCCTATCGCTGCCCGGCAACATGATCGCGGACAATCCGCTGCTCGGTGTGGGTTACCTGGGCTACCAGCCCGCGCTCGAACGCGACGGCGGCGACCGATTTTTCGATCTGGGCCGGCTCGATGGCGCGACGGCCAATGCCAACAACCAGTCATGACCGACACGGCCTTTTATCACGACGGCGCACGACGCCTGCAGGATCAATTTGACACCCGTCGGCTGGCGGACCGGCTCGATGAAGTGCAGGTGCATACGGTTTTAACCCCGGAAGATCGGGCGTTGATCGAGGCGGCCACGATGTTTTTCCTGGCCACCGCCGATGCGCACGGTCAGCCGGATTGCTCCTACAAGGGCGGGTTGCCGGGGTTCGTGCGGGTGGTGGACGATCACACGCTGGCGTTTCCGGATTATAACGGCAATGGGATGTACCGGAGTCTTGGGAACGTTGTTGTGAACCAAAGGGTGGCGCTGCTCTTCGTCAACTTCGAGCATCCGGGACGACTCCGCATCCTTGGCGAGGCGACCCTGCACAATGACGACCCGTTGCTCGCGCAATTCGCGGGCGCGCAACTCATCGTTCGCGTTCGGGCCACGCGCATCTTTCCGAATTGCCCTCGTTATATTCACGAGATGCGGTTGGTCAAGCATTCCACCTATGTTCCGTGCGAGAATCACACACCACCGGTGCCGGGCTGGAAACAGTGGGAGGAAATTCGCGGAGTGCTGCCGCGCTCCGAACCGGTCCCGCCCCGCAGCCTGCGAACGTATGCGCGGATGCTGAAGCAGCGGAGCCGGCTGTTCCGTCTGTTCATCCGCGCCATCCGATGGACGCGCGAGCAGATGCATCGGAGCACATGAGCGCGCCCCGCCATATCCTTCACGTCATCGGCCGATGAACATCCTCATGTTCCTGCCGCTCGGGCTCGCGGTCGGGCTCGTCCCGCAGTCGCCGACAAATATCTGGCTTGTCATCGGGGCGACCGTGATGCCATTCGCGCTCGAGTGATCATCGACCCGACGACACCGCACGCAAGGCCCCGCAGTCAGATGGCCAAGCGGTTCCTCGACCTGGTCGTCGCAGGGTCGGCGCTGGTACTGCTCCTACCCATTCTCGTCGTCGTGGCGCTCCTGGTACGGGCCAAGCTCGGTACGCCTGTCA
>JBOGMR010000472.1:0-8578 GCA_050746825.1 Bryobacteraceae bacterium
TCAATGCACTGTCCAGCGTTATCTTCATGGGCAGACCTTTCTTGGTTGATCCGGAGAAGGTCGATTGTACATCACAGCCGGGCCCCTCGCAATGCATCGCTGCATTGTGTCGCGCATGGTGAATGCACGCCGAGATTCGGTTCTAAACATAGCGTCGAAAGTGTCTGCGCAAACCGCTTGCTGACGCGCACGGCTCAGCACCTTCGCCCGCTACCGGGCCGCGACCGTAAGGGAGCGGATGCGCAATTATTTACGACGCTCTGTTTAGTTGTCAGGATCTTAGTGAGCTGGGTGGTGTTCGCTGTCGTCGCGAGAGCGGCGGAGCTGGAATATCGTCGCGTGTTCCGCCGCAGCGTGGCAGCGATTAACGCACCAGGTGCGGTGTCGCAGCGGCTCTCGAGGTCTGTGCCTGCAGGAATGCCAGCAAGTCGGCCAGCTCCTGCCGCGTGAGATTGTCGGCGAATCCATCCGGCATCAGCGACACCGGCGAAGGCCGCATCGACCGGATTTGATTCCGCGGGATACGCACACGGTCCCGTGGACCACTGATGATCAGCACGGAATCCGGTATTCCTTCTCCCTGCACGCCGGTGTGGACCTCGCGGTCCGTTTCGACCCGGTAGACCTCATGGCCCGGCACGAAGCTCGCGCTCGGATACACAATGGCTTCGAGCAAATCGAAGCCGGAGCGAACCGCGCCGACGGAAGTCAGATCGGGGCCGACATCGCCGCCTTCGGCCAGAATGGTATGGCAACTTCCGCACCCGGCCTTGTTTCCAAAGAAAATCTCGCGTCCGCGTCCAAAATCGCCGCGTCGAAGCAGCGGCTCGAGCTCCCTCAGGCGAGCGGCGCGCGACTCCTTCTCTTTTCGGATTCGTTCCAATAACGGCTTGGCTGGCGGCTGCACAGTCTGCGGGAAGTTCTTCAGCAACTCGGGAATTCGCTCCGCGGCGATTCCCTCGGGCGAGTAGCGCGATGCGATGAGGCCGGCAACCAGGGCCTTGCCGATTTCCTCTGAGCGGGCCTGCCGGAAGGCATCCAGCAGATGGGCCAGAATCAGCGGGCCGGCGCGGCCGAGATGCTTCTGCGCCAGCGCCAGCAACTGGCTGTCGTTGAGCTTGGCGCGGCCAAGAACCTGCGCAGCCGATTGGCGCAAGTCGGCGTCGATTTCCGGTTGCAGAAGGCGCAGCAGAAAATCGAGGCTCGCATCGGGAAGCGAAGGCCGGCGGGCAACGAGCACTCCGAGCGCCAGCACTCGGAGATCGCTCGATTCGGATTCGTTCGAGACCACTTGTTCCAGTTCGCCGTCCAGCGCCGCAACCTGCCGCGCGCGGATGAGCGCGACTACGCGCGCCCGGAGCCTGGCGTCCTTGCCGCGCAGAGTGCGCCGCATAGCCTCCACCCAGCCCGGCGGAAACTCTTTCAACCCGCACCGGTCCATCGCGTCCATCAGAAACAGCCGCTGTTTGTTCCCAACCGCGGGGTCCGCGAGGACGCCGGCAATCAATTCCTGCGCCGGTTCGCTCTGGCAGAGCGGCACTAGCGATTCCCGGATCGCTTCCGCCTCGTCAGGCGCGAATTCCGCAGCGCGGAATCGCGCGCGGAACACCTTCAACACTTCAGCGGACCAATCCGGATGACGGGAAGCCACCCACAGAGCGGTCCTGCGAAGTTGCGGGTCGGGATCATTCAGATTGGCCGCCAGATGTTCCCGCCGGAGCGGCGAGCCGTCCATCTGGTCGAGCGCGATCAGAGCCGCCTTCCGAACTTTGGCGCTGCGATTTTTCAGGGCGCCCACAAGCGGCGATGGACTCTTGAGCACGATCAGCGAATAGATGATGGAATGCTCCACGAATCGGTCGTCCGGATTCGCGGATGCTGCAATCAAGGCTGGAGCCGCGCTTGCGTCGCCGATCTGTCCCAGGGCAGTAGCGGCCTGCCGCCGGACCGCCGGATGATCCTGCTGCACCATCTTCATCAGTTGAGGCAACGCTTTTCGATCCCGGTTCATCCCTATCATCCGGGCCGCGGCAACGCGCGGTACGAAATCCGAATCGCCGAGCGCGGCGCGTAGGGAGGCTGCCGCCTTCGGGCCGCCAATGCGCGCGAGCGCGAAAACCGCGGCCGCACGAACATGGGCTGAAGCGTGGGTCTCGCGGATCCCGATCAACGGCTCCACGGCTGCGTCGCCCGCCTGAATCATGAGGTCCTGCGCCCTGTCCTGCACCGCAGGACGCGGGTCGTCCAGGTATCGCGCCAGTTCCGCCGGCGTCCTGGTCTCCAACTTCAGATTCCGTCCCCAAGGATCTTCCACCTTGGGCGCACCGCTGCGGCGGACGCGGTAGATGGCTCCCTTGTACTCGGGCTTGGCGATGCGCGAAACCGGACAACTGTGCAGGTACCAGGCTCCGGTTTCCACCACCAGCAGGCTGCCGTCAGCGTCCTCGGCAACGTCGGTGGGGTGAAAATCGGGATCGCTCGACACCAGGAAATCCTCATCCTTCGAGCGGAACGTGGCGCTGTCGCGTTCCAAAGAGTGCCGCAGGATGCGGTGCGGATTGAAATGCGCGCTGAACAGATTCCCCTGGTACTCGGGACCAAACGCCGCTCCACGATACAGGAGCAGCCCTGCCGGAGCCACACGGGCGAATTTCGTCAGGGCGGGCATCAGGTCGCCTGTGCGCTTGTACCTCTCGACGGCCGCGTTGCGCTTGGGGTAAACGCCGCCCTCGACGTAGTGAAGCAATGCGTCGCGCTCACCCATGGCGGGATTGCGATAGTACGTCATCGTGCCGATCATTTCTCCGGCCGCGGTGAAGACCATCTCGATGCCGTTGTCGTACCCGCCGCCGATGATCCACTCGAGCCCGCTGCCGTCCGGACGGAACCGAAACACCCTGCCGCCCGGTCCAGTGAGGGTCGTCCCCTCCTTGGTTTTGATGTTGTACTTTCCCAGGTTGTAGGTCAGGTACATCCAACCGTCCGGTCCCAGGTAGGGGCCGTGCAATGTGGTGCCATTCGAATGCAGCGGCCATCCGGTGAGGACGACCTCGCGGCGGTCGGCCACGCCATCGTTGTTCGTGTCTTCAAACCGCAAGACATCGGGTGGCGCGGCGACGTAGAGGCTCCCGCGGTACCATTGGGCGCCCATCGTCATGCTGATCTTGCCGGCGAAGATGGTGCTGCGATCGAACACGCCGTCGCCGTTCGAGTCTTCGAGCAGCCGGATTCGCATTTCGTGTTGACGGTCCATCTCTTCGTCGCTGATGTTCTTGCCGGCTGACTCGCACACAAAAAGGCGCCCGCGATCGTCAAAGGAAATGAACATCGGGTAGACCACCATGCCGGGGCCCGCGGCCACGTCTGCCTCAAGACCAGCGGGGAGCGCGAGTGACTCGAGACCTTTAGCTCCGGTCGCGTTCAGGTCGTCGAGCGTCTTGCTGAGGAATCCCGTCCGGCGCCAGTAGGGTTGCGATTTGGCCTTGGCTTGGGGAGGGCTCTGGGGACTCTTGGAGTAGATTAACGCAGCGCCTGCCACCAGGAACAGCGCTCCTAGCGCGATGATCGCCGCGAGAGGGTTTCGATCTCGATTCGATGGAGCCAAGATGCGACAATATTACACCAAGACGGCGTTTCCCCATCTGCCTGCCCGGTAGCGCCGAGTGGTGCTGAGGATAGAGCCTGCGCCGGGCAGCGTCCTTAGTTCCTTCGATTCAGAACATCAGCTTGAGGCCGAACTGAATTGTCCGCGACCATTGCGACTCGCCCGTGACCGCGCCAAATGCGCTCGAGGTTGGCGTCGTGTTCGGCGGGTTGAACTGCGTATGATTGAACGCATTGATGAACTCGCAGCGGAACTGCATGCGCCACCGCTCGGTAAACGACGTGTTCTTGAAGAGGCTGATGTCCCAGTTATCCATGGCTCCACCACGAATTCCCGAGAACCGCGATGGGAAGCGGCGTACATTGGAGCCCAATTGCCGGGCAACGGCTCGTTCAAAGCCGGCGTCGACATTGAACCAGCGATCGACAGTGCGCTGATCGCGAGAGAGCGGAACCGCGTTCAGATTACCGTTGAAGATCGCGTTGCTAAACCCGAGCGCGGGACCGCTCTGGAATTGATAGATGGCCTGCGCCTGCCATCCGCCGGCGATCTTATTGGCGACGCCGCTCCCACTCAAAAAGCTCTTGCCGCTACCGAACGGTAACTCCCACAGCCCGGTCACCACGAAACGGTGCGTTCGATCCTGGTCGGAAATCACCTCTTCCGGCAGCGGATCGAAGTCATTGAGGAAGCCCGTCGCCTCCATGAACTTCGACCAGGTCCAGGAGGAGTTGACCGTGAAGTCGCGCGAAAGCCGCTTTTCAAAGCGCGCCTGCAGCGAGTGGTACCAGGAATAACCCTGATTGTTGTTGGCGTTTACGGAAGTGAAGTGGGGATAAGGCCGCAACAGTTGCGACCGCGCGACATTGGCGCCCGATAGATTGGTACGCGGGAGGAGCGGAAAGAATGGATTGGGCACGTTGGTGCTAAGGAAATCGATGGCCGCCTGGTCGCGCACCGGCGAGGTGCTGTAATAGCGCTCGGAGACAGCATCCAACTGCCGCCCGATTCGGAGGTGCGTGCCGCGGTTGCCGACATAGCCCACTTCGAGGACCGAGTCTCGCGAGAGCGAGCGCTGCACGCTAAGCTGCCAGCGCTGCATGTAGGGATTGAGGGTATCTGGAAAATAGAAGCTCACGCCCTGGCCGGCAAAAGTACTGAGTCCTCCTGCGGCGCCGAGGGGCTGGTCGAACCCCTGTGGGAACGGCGTCGTGAGCGTCGCGATGAAATTCTGGCCATTGTCGATCGACGGCACCAGGGCCGTGTTGCGGCTGAAGCCGGATTGATTCACCTGCCGCCGCGAAAGGCCGATGAGCTCCGAAAAAATCCCGTAGCCGCCTCGCACAACGGTCTGTTGGTTCAACTGGTAGGCGAAGCCAACGCGTGGCATCAGATTGTTCTTATCGGAGTTCCACAGTGTTCTTGGATTGCCTGCGAACGTCAAGCCGCCGATGACACGGAAATCGTTCGGCGCGATCTGCGGGATCGGATTGCGCGCGTAGTTGGCGCGGGCCTGCGCTTCAATCGGATTTGAGATGGAAAAATCGTAGCCACGCACGGATCGGTTGTAGCGTTCGGTCACCGGTGTCTCCAGTTCGTAGCGCAAGCCGAGCATGACGGTAAGCTTGCTCGTCAACTTCCAGTCATCCTGGACGAACAAAGCGTGGACCGTACTTTGCTGGGCAGAGGAGTCAGTGAGATCGATCCCGCCGGCCGTCGGCAATCCGAACAGGAAGCCGGCGAAAGACTGGCCCATCGGCGCGCCTGGAGAATTATCCAAGGGTCCTCGAGTCCAGTCAGTGCCAAAATCGATCTGACCGGAAGACTGCGCGCGATTGAATCCATTTTCACGATAGACGCGGTAGTTGTAGCCGTAGCGAACTTGATGGCTTCTGACAAGCTGCGTGAAGTTGATCGCGGCTTCGTGAGTATCGGTGTAGCGGCCGTTGTAGGTATTGTCTCCAAAGGCGCCGTATCCGGAAACGCGAATACTCGGAAACTTGATCCCGTCGGGCGTGGCCTGCCGGACCTGATTGACAAAGGCGCTGCCGAAGCCTAACGAACCAAGATCGATCCCGTAATTGATCGGTTTCGAGAATTCGATGAAGCGGCCATAGCTGTACCGCGTGTTCATCACGAGCGCGGGACTGAAAACGTATACATCGTCGATGCCGAGACCGCGGTTACGCCGATTGAATTGATTGCCGACGGCTTCACTGAATCGCACGTCGTGCTGCTGCACGCGGTCGTTCTTGTCGCCCCGGAAGAAAACGCGGTGCTTCGGGCCGAAATTGTGGTCGACACGAAAGATGTGAGTGTGAAAGTGGTCCCACTCCGGTCCTGGACTTGTCCAGTTGTTGGCGCCATCGCGAGTGGTCCCGCCGGGATTGTTGGGCGCAGGCCAAAACTCCATCAGCCGGCGTGCCGTCGAGTTGATCCGGCTCGCGGGTATGATGTTGCCGGCCAGCGGCTGGCGACTGAAGCGGCCATTTGGCGCAGGCGCGATGGTCGCCGGGTCGTAGATCTGGTATTGAGGGCCGACGGCAAGCAGCTCGGAAAGATCGCCCTGCCGCATTCTCGCCGTTGGGACGGCCGTTGTCACAGTGCCCCGCGGATCGGCGCTGTAAATCCCCTCGTAGGCGTAAGTCCAGAAGGTCTTGTTCTGCCCGTTGTAGAGTTTCGGCAAATACACCGGACCCGAGCCATTGGCGCCCCAGCGATTCAATCGCACGATTGGCTTGGGCAAACCGGCGCGATTGGTGAAGAACCGGTTGGCATTGAGCGCCGGGTTCTGAATGAAGTGATACAAAGTGCCGTGGACGGCGTTGGTCCCGGAACGAATGCTGAGATTGATTCCAGCCCCGGCGGCAAAGCCTTGTGACGCGTCGAAGGCAGCGGTCTGGATACGGAATTCCTGCACGATATCAGCCGGTGGAATATAGGCGACGCTGGTGCGTTGCGTGTTCGGAGCGCCGTCGATAGTGAACTCCGCGCTGCCGGTGCGCGTGCCGTCAATCGCGATGGATGAAGGAGAGCCTACATCAAACGGGCGCGACCATCCACCGGTGGACAGATTGAGGACGCCGGGGGCCAGACTGGCCAGCATGATTGGGTTGCCATCCTTGAGTGGCAGCTCGATGATGCGCCGGTTGTCGATCACCTGACCCATGGATGCGGTTGCGGTTTCGAGGAGCGTGGCGCTGGCTTCGACCTGCACGGTTTCAGTGACTTGTCCCAACTCGAGCGTGACGTCGACGGGAATGCGCTCGCTGACGCGGACTTCCACGCGATCTTTTACGAAGCGTTTGAATCCGGGCTGTTCCATCGTGACGCGATACATGCCCGGCAACAGCAACGGAAGGATGTATTCGCCGCGTTCGTTGGTGATAGCGGAAACTTCAACGCCAGTGTTGATGTTCGATCCTCGGACGCTGACACCGGACACCACTGATCCGGAGGAGTCCTTGACCGAACCAAAGATTTGCCCGCGGGTATCCTGCGCAAGCGCAATCCCGGAAAACAAAGCGGCGATCAGAAGAAGTAGACGCATAGATCCTCCCCGACTCGTGTGAAGTGTATAACAAAAGCGCGTGGATCGTGAAGGACGACAGGATAAGACGGCTATGCCACGATTTCCCGGATCACTCGGCCGCCAATATCGGTCAGCTTCTTATACCGGCCCGCGTGGAGGAAGGTCAGGCGGTTCTGTTCAAGTCCCATCAGGTTGAGGATGGTCGCGTGGACATCGCGCAGCGGGATCGGCTCGCCTGCGGCTCTCACTGAGAACTCGTCGGTCTCGCCGAAGGTGGCTCCGCCTTTGACGTCGCCGCCGGCCATCCAAACCACCAGGCCATACTGATTGTGGTCGCGACCCGGCTTATCCGTGACGAGGTTGTTGTCGAAAGGTGTGCGGCCCATTTCCGACGCCCACACCACCAGCGTCTCGTCGAGCAGCCCTCGGCTTTTGAGATCCTTCAACAGTCCGGCTACCGGCGTGTCGACCTCCTGGCAGTGCTTCGGCATGCGGCCGGAGATGTCACCGTGATCGTCCCACCGGTCCGGGCCGGCGCCGTGCAACGCCATCACGAAGCGCACACCGCGTTCGACCATGCGGCGCGCGAGAAGACATTGGCGGCCGAACGGTTCGGCAACAGGATCGTCGAGTCCATAAAGCTTGCGCGTGGCTTCGGTCTCTCCGCCCAGGTCGACCAGTTCCGGCGCCTTCGACTGCATGCGGAATGCAAGCTCGTAAGCGGCAATGCGGGCGTCCATTTCGGTGGTGTTGCTGCGGCTGGCGCTGTACTGTTCGTTGAGCCAGCGTAGCAAGTCGAGTTCGGTGCGCTGCCTCGCCGCCGTCATCCCTTCGCGCGGGTGCAGATCGACGATCGGCGTCGCGCCCGCGCGGAACAGCGTGCCCTGGTACGCAGCAGGAAAAAATCCGTTGCCCCAGACTCCCGCCCCACCGATAGTAGCTCCGCGCCGGTCGCCCAGAACGACAAAGCCCGGCAGGTCGCGGTTCTCACTGCCGAGTCCATAAGTGACCCACGCGCCAACGGACGCACTGCCCGGAAACTGGCTCCCGGTGAGGGTGTGATAGACCGCCGGACCGTGGTTGTTGTTGTCGACCTTGACCCCGTGGATAAACGCCAGATCGTCGACGACCGACGCAAGGCCAGGAAGAAGATCGGACATCCAGCGTCCCGACTGCCCGTAGCGCCGGAATGGCCAGCTCGACGGAATCACGCGGTTGGGTGCGCTTGCAAAAGTGGCGACCTCGCCCTCGGTTCCTCGCGGCTGCGGAACCCGCTTGCCGGCGAACTTCTGCAGCGCGGGCTTGTACTCGAACGTATCCATCTGGCTCACGCCGCCTTCCATGAACAGAAAGATGCAGCTCTTTGCCTTACGCTTGGCGTGCTGCGGCCGCGGCGCAAGCGGATCGACGGCAGTTGCCGCGGCGGCGGACGAAGCAAACAG
>JBOGMR010000473.1:0-6326 GCA_050746825.1 Bryobacteraceae bacterium
GAGCCTCAGTCCTGGCGTCCACCAGGCGGTCATCTCGATGAGTAGAATAAGTAACTACCGATGAAACGCCCGGCCTACGCCCTGCTCCTGCTCGCATCGCTGGCTGCCTGCCGGAGGCAGCCTCCAGTGGACGTGGCGGCTGTCGTCAATAACCGCCCCATCACCTACGCCGAGCTCGATAAACATTACCAGTCGCGCGTCGATCCCGCGGATCGGCCGAGCGAGGATCAAGTCCTGATTCAGAAGCTGGAACTGCTGCGTACCCTCATCGACAACGAGATCATGCTGCAGCGGGCCGAGCAGCTCGGACTGATGGCCGTCGCGGCCGACGTCGAAACCAAGCTGAACGAGCTCAAGGCGCCCTACACGCAGGAAGAATTCCAGAAGCAGCTTCAGGCCAAGAAGCTGACGCTGGAGGATCTCAAGCAGCAGATCCGCCGCGATCTCAGCCAGCAGAAGCTGTTCAACAAAGAAATCACCTCGCACATCACCATCACCGACGCGGACGTCGCCAACTTCTACAACGCCAACAAGGCTGGATTCAATCTGGCGGAGCCTCAGGTCCACATGGCGCAACTGCTCGTCACGCCGGCGCCGGACCCGAACGTCCGGAACCTCAAGAACGATAAGGCTCGCACCGAAGAAGAGGCCAAGCAAAAAATCCAGATGATTGAGCGGCGCTTAAAAGGAGGCGAGGATTTCGCGATGCTTGCCCAGAATTATTCGGAAGATCCCAACACCGCGCCCAATGGCGGCGATCTCGGCTTCGTGCCGCAGTCGGCGCTCGACAAAGTGCAGATCGAGCTGCGCAAGATGATCATGGCGCTCCAGCCCGGACAGACCACCGGAATTATCCGCTCGGCCGAGGGCTATCGCATCCTGAAAGTATTCGCCAAGGAGCCGAGCGGTCAGCGCGAGCTCACCGACCCGCGTGTCCAGCAGACCATCCGCGAAACGTTGCTCAACCGCAAGGACCAATTGCTCAAGGCCGCGTACTACGAGAACGCTCGCAATGACGCCAAGGTCCTGAACTACCTGGCGAGGAGCATCACCGCAAACGCCTCCAAGAAATAAACGTGGGGCGGCCTGTTGGACCGCCCGCGCGCCCACATTTCGTCAGTTACCAGGACACCTTGCTCCGAATCCGGTCCTGAATCCAGTGATCGTCCCACCACTCGACCGGGTTCACCTGCACGCCGCCGATCTGCATGGTGAAGTGCAGGTGATCGCCGCCGGCGAGCCCCGTTGAGCCGCTCTTGCCGATCGTCCGTCCCTTCTTCACCATCTCGCCTTCCTTGACGCCGATCTCGCTCAGATGCGCGTAGATCGACTGCAATCCAAAGCCATGGTCGATCACGACGCAATTCCCGTAGATGCCCAGATCCGCCGCGTGCACGACGTTGCCGTCGTTCGAGGCCGTCACCGGATTGTGCATCGTCACCGACAGGTCGAATCCCAGGTGCACCTGCTCGTCCACCTTCTTGCCCTTGTAGACGTACGTGCGTTGATCCGCAAAGGCCGATTCCACTTTCGAGTTGGAGAGCTGCTGAAACGGGCCGCTCCAGAGAAATCGCGGCTCGGTCTTGGCGCTGAGGCGCGCGAGTGCCGCGTTGTTCTCCCGGCGCAGCTCGCCGTTGATCCTGAGAAAGCGGGACAACAGGCCGCCGGACGCGCCGGGAGCGATCTGGCCGGCCACCTTGTCCATGAAGTCGTCCGTCAGTTCGATATCGCGTTTCCGGAACTTCTTCGGGAACACTTTGAACCAGAAGCGCGCCGTCGCTTCCACACCGGCCGGGTTCCGCGCGAACACTACCGGCACTGCGTCTGCGGGCGTGTCCCAGGAAAACGCAAACAATGAGAGCCGTTCCTGTTTTGTCGAACCCGGCAGCGGATAGCTCGGGAAGGTGTGGCGGCCCACGCGCACGCCGGCTTCGGTCCAGTAGCCGGAAACGGTGAACACGGCCAGTTCGGCGCCACCCTGGTTGATGTAGTGCTGGAACCCATCCGCCACCACGCGCGGCGGCGCGAGAATGACCTCCACCTCGGCCGTGATTGCGTCCGTCGACGCGCGCAGGTCGTTCGATCGCGCCTCAACGTGCAGCGTTGCCTTGCCCTCCTTGAGCGCCGGCGCTTTCTTCTGGCCCGCGGAGAACTCCACGTGCCTGGCCGGCAGCTTACGCCGCCAGAACAGCAGGCGCGAGGCAGGCTCGCCCGTCTCGAACAACGGATAGCGCTGTCCGTTCTGAACGACAACGGCGGTCAGGTGGCGAACCCCGTGCGGATTGTCCAGCCGCACTTTCACAGGCGTCTCGGCGCCGATCACCTTGGGGGCCGGATCGAATGCGATCGAGGTGCGCGAGGAAGCCAGATACAAACCGGCCGGCGCCGCGATCGCCAGCAGCGCGACCAGAGCGGCGACGATCTTCACTTCTTAACCCACTGATCGATCCACTCGATGAAGCTCTTGTACCAGAGCAGGGTGTTGTGCGGCTTCATGATCCAATGGCCTTCGTCGGGAAACAGCAGAAGTTTCGACGGCGTCTTTTGCAGTTGCAGCGCAGTGAACAATTGCAGCCCTTGTCCGAGCGGCACGCGATAGTCGAGCTCTCCATGGATGACGAGCGTAGGCGTCTTGAACTCTTTGGCGTAGTGGCTGGGCGACCAGCGCGCGTACACGTCGAAACTGTTCCACGGCATCCCGCCGAACTCCCAGATCGGGAACCACAGCTCTTCCGTTTCCGTCGCTTCACTTCGCAGATCGAACACGCCTGCGTGCGACACCAGCGCCTTGAAGCGCGGCGTGTGGCCGAGAATCCAGTTGACCATGTAGCCGCCGTAAGATCCTCCCGCCGCCGCCATCCGGTTCGGATCGGCGTAGGGCAGCCTGGCGGCGTAGTCGGCCACCGCCATCACGTCTTCGTATGCGCGGCCTCCCCAATCGCCGTTGATCTCGTCGATGACTTTCTGACCGAAGCCCACCGAGCCGCGAGGATTCGCCATCACCACCACGTAGCCGGCGGCCGCAAGAACCTGCGTGTTCCACCGATAGCTCCATGCCTGGCTCCAGGCGCCTTGCGGTCCGCCGTGAATCAGGAGCAGCACCGGGTACTTCCTGTCTTCGCGGAAATCGTGCGGCTTGACGAGGAAGCCGTGCACGCGCGTTTTCTCGGCGCCCTCCACCCAGAACTCTTCGTAACTGGTGAGCTGGTGCGAATCGAGCAGCGGATCGTTGATGCGCGTGAGCGGCGAGACCGCGCCGCCCGTCGACGACGCACGATAGATCTCCACGGGGCGCGAGCCGTTCTGCTCCGTGTAGATCATCGTCTTTCCGTCGGGCGAGAACTGCATATCGTCCAGATGGCTGTCACCGCTCACGGCGATGCTTGCGGATCCGCCGCCGGCCGAAACGAACTGGATGGCCTGGCGGCCGCGGTCCTCCGTCGTAAAAAACAAGCGGCTCGAATCGGGCGCCCAGGTGAAATTCGTCACCCAGCGATCGAGATTTTCGGTGAGATTTGTGAGCTTTCCGGTGTTACGCTCGAGCACCATCAGCCGCCAGCGGTCGCTCTCGTATCCCGGCCGCACCTGCATGCGGTAGCCCAGGTACTTTCCGTCCTTGGAATAGAGCGGCGAGTTGTCGGCGCCGGGGTTGATCGTGATCTTGCGCGATTCGCCTCCGGCGATCGGCGCCACATAGAGATCGCTGTTCGTGCTCAGCGCTTTGTTCTCGCCGGAAACAGTGACGTAGCAGACCTCGTTGCCGTCGGGCGAGATGGCGTAGTCATCCGGGCCGCCGAGCGAGAACGGCGGTACGTCACGCGGGCCGGGAGTCAGGTCGCGAGGCGCGCCCCCGCCGATCGGCGCCGCCAGCAGGTGCGACCGCCGCGCGCCCTTCCATTCGTTCCAATGGCGGTAGAGCAGCGACGTGTAGATGCGAGCTTTGGTCTTCGACGCCTTCTCTTCGTCGAGCTTCTTCTTGTTGCACGCATCGCCGGCGCATTCCGGGTAGACTTCGCTGGTGAACACGATGTTCTTCCCGTCCGGCGAAACGATGACGCCGTTGGCCTCGGTCGCGAGATTGGTGATCTGGCGCGGCCCGGCGCCGTCCGCGTTCATGATCCAGATCTGCGACGAGCCGCTTAAGTCGGAAACGTACACGATTTGCCTTGAATCCGGCATCCAGCGCGCGCGCTCGTTATTGCCGGTGCGCGTGAGTTGTCTCGGCGCCGCACTGCCGTCGACGGGCGCGGTGAAAATCTGCTTCGGCCGCTTGTTGTTCTCGAGATCGATGGTCTGGACGGTGTAAGCGACCGTGCGGCCGTCGGGAGAAATCTGCGGATCGCTCACGCGAGCCAGTCGCATTAACGCCTGGACGTCGAAGGGCCGCTTTTGCGCGGCGAGTTGCAGGCACAGAGCCAATCCGATAATCAGGGAACGCCCCATAACAGCGATTGTAGCGAACCGGCGGCGGAGCATACATCGGTACTGCGCTAAACGCAATAGCGCACTACCCATACATTCTCGCGTTGCAGCCGCGCGCGAAGGCGGTATAATCCGAGGACAAGCGGTCCAGAACAAAGTGAAATTTTGGGTGTGTTGCTCGATTTTCGCCGCTTCGTCTGTCGCCCAGACGATTGGCGCTGGGGCGCGCGCTGTCGTGACCAGCGAAACTCTGCCGGTTTATGCAGGGATGACGACGGACAAGGAGCCGATCCGCATGTTGATGCGCGGCGACTCTGTCGTAATCGGCCTCGTGCTGTTTGGCGACGAGATTACCTGGTGCGCCGTGACGCGGCCGGGCGAGACCAAGCGGCTCGGCTTCGTATCCTGCGAGCCGCTCGAGCGCGAGCGTGAAGGACCTGCACCCGCGGCGCCGTCGCAGCCGGGCGCGCCGCCGCAGTCGCCTGCCGCTTCTGCCACCGCCGAGCCGGCCAAGCCACGGGATCCGCCCAAGGTAACGGTTCGTGAAGTGCCGCTTTCGTCCCTGAAGGTTCGCGAGGTGGCGCCGCCTCCGGTCGTGCGGGAGGTCGCACGGGCGGAACTGAAGCCGGAAGGTCCCCCGATTCCCGCGCCGGCGCCGCCCGAAGCCCCATCCGGGGCGGGCTCTCAGGACTTCGTATGGGCGCTGCTTTCGCAAACCGGGGTCGAAGCCGGTATCGCGCAATTCGTTCGAAGCAGCCTTCTGCTCTCATTCCTCGACAAGACGCGCCTCGCGGCGATCGATCAAAGCGCGTTGCGCGCGGCTGTGTCGGAACATTTTCGGGCGGAGCTGTTTAGCCAGTCCATCGCCGACCAATTCAAACGGAGCTATGCTCCGGAACCTTACGCTGCACTGCCGCCGTGGGTCGCATCGCCGGCAGCGCAACGCATGGGAGCCCTGGCGGCGCGCGCAGCCTCGGCCGAGGCCCACAAGGAAATCTCCGAATTCGCCGCCGCCCTGAAGAACGATCCGCCCTCTCAGGAGCGGCTCGTTCTGCTGCATCGCCTTTATGACGCCGTCAAGCTCTGCGAGATCGAAGTCGAGACCACCATGGCGGTGGTGCGGGCGATTGCGGCGGCGATCAATCCCGTGCTGCCCGCGGCCAAGCGCTTCGGCGAAGGCGACCTCGATACGGCGCTGGCGGCTGTCCGGCCGCAGTATCAGGCGGTCATGAAAAACGCGCGTCTGGTGCAATACCTGTTTGCTTTTCGCGAAGTCGATGACGCGCAACTCGAAGAATATGTCAAATTCTGGGAATCGGAAACCGGAGTATGGGTGACCGTGATTTTCGACAAGGGATTCCGGCAGGCCACCGAAACCGTTTCGAGAAACCTCGTCCGGGATATTCCGGCGCGTCTGGCCGTGCGGGCCCGTTAGGTTGCGCCGGCGGGCGCCGGCGAGGCGGTAAGGAGCGGTTCCGGCAAAAATTGCGTGAGACGCCAAATATGCGGGGATACGGCGATTCGCTTATTGTTCGTTTTCCCGGTTCATGATGTACTTAAGAAGTAAGGGCTCGGGAGAGAACACTTGTCATGAAGAAAAACCTGGTGCCGTTGCTGGGAATCGCGTTCGTTGTGGCGATCGTCGCGACAGGCATCTTCTACGGCCTGTTCGTATCGAAAATCCAGTCGGGTGGAGGTGCGCCCAGCCAGTCCATTGTGGTGGCGGCGCGCGCGATCGATCGAGGCACGGCGCTACAGAAGGCCGATTTGAAGCTGACGACGTGGGGCGCCGAAGTCCCGAAAGGCGCGTTCCGGTCGGTGGACACCGCATCCGGTGCAACCGCGCTGCATCCGATGGCCGAGAACGAGCCGGTACTCCAGTCGCGCGTGGCCACGAGCGGCGG
>JBOGMR010000474.1:0-4237 GCA_050746825.1 Bryobacteraceae bacterium
CGGCGCCAAGTCGCTTCGCGGCGCGGATGCCGGCCCCGCTTGCGTGTTTGTCTTCACTCCGGCCCCCGGCGGAGCCTACTCGCGCATGTTCGCGCAAGAGTACGGAGTCGTTGAAGATCCCGCCACCGGCAGTTCCACCGGTCCGCTAGCCGCCTTCATGATGCGGCATGGACTTGTTCGGGGCGGATCGGATCTCCGCTTCATCAGCGAACAGGGCGTCAAAATGGGGCGCAGAAGTATCCTCCACGTTCACGCGCCCAGCGCGGAGGAAATCCACGTCGGAGGTCACGTCGCCCCGCTCACCGAAGGAACGTTCACGATCTGATCGCTCTCCTAATCGAGCGCCGCCTCTTTCAACCCGGCGGCCGCTTCAGCGTAAGTCTTGAACCCGACCAGCTTCTTTCGAATGTGAGCCTTCCGATCCACCATCAGATACGTCGGCGTCAAGTGGCTTCCGGCGGCGTCGCCAATTGAAGCATCCGCAACCCAGATATCGTACTGCCGCCGGTACTGGCGATCGTAGTAGGGAATCCAATACTTTGCATCCTCCACATCCCCGCTATTCACCAGCACGCCGATCACGCGCCCGCCTTCAGGTTTGAGCTGCTCGGCAAGCTTGGACAGCAAGGGGAGCGATTCCACCGAGTGATTGCAGTGAAGAGACAGCAGGACAACCACGGCGGACGTTCCGATCAGGTCGCTTGACCGGACCGGCTTGCCGTCCAGGTCGCGGCCTTCGAACGCAGGCAGGCGCAAACCGTCGTACGTGCGGCCGTCGTCCGCTTTCTCGCGAGAATACAAGTCCACGTCGGCTTTCGACTTTGAGTCGAGGATTCGCGCGAAGGAACAGGCCTGGAAACGCTCGCAGGACAGTCCCTCCAGAAGCTTCCGGCCGTCGGGGATACGCAGAAGCGCAGCCACGCCATATTTGGTAATCTCCCGATCGGCGACCTGGAGGCCGGTGGCGTCGGCAATTTCTTTGGAGGTCGGAATGGTCCTCGTAGAAGCCGACCGCCCGACAAGATATCGCCCCAGCCGCTCAAGCTCATCATCGGTCAGCTTGTTGACCGGCGCCTCCTTGCCGGACGACGTTTCACTGCCGCAGAGCGTGTTGGCATTGGCTTGGTTTTGCGTACTCGACGTCTTACGAAGGCACGACAAACTCGAAGTTCGGCCCAGACAGTTGAGCGCTAGTCCGGCGATTACAACGAGGCCGGCCCCGGATAAGATTGCGACGGTTTTCATTCATTACCTCCAGCAAGTTCGATCCCACTGAACCGCGACCGTCAGGGAGCGGCTGCCGCTCGCTTACGCTCGTGGTTCTGTGTCAGTTTTGTCACCGTATTACCCGATCGTCAAATAGAATACAGCCTGGAGGTGACGCCAGAGTCAATACCTTTTTTTCGTCGCGTCCTTTCTAATGCCCGCTATTCAGGTGCGCTACCGATTCAGCGCGGCGTCCGGCTCAAGTTTGAGACGCTACTTCCAGGCCCCCAGCAGCCGGCGCACCAACACCAACTGTCCGAGGTGGTATGCGTTGTGATCCGCCACCAGCAGCGCCTCGCGCAGAATCGTCTGGCCGTCGCCATGCGGGATCCGTGCGAACAGGCCGGTCGATTCGTCCGCGACCAATTGGCACATCGCCTCGAGGCCGGCCCGAAACGTCCGCGCGCTCTTGGTCCACGCGGCCGCGTTCGGCGGAGCCGGCGCCTTCGGCCAATAGTCGTCCGGAAACTTGCGTTCCACGTAGTTGGGGTTGCGACTGAAGTCCAGAATGTCCCATTGAGCCAGACGCATGTGCTCCAGGATTTCCCACGGCGAATGCTGCGCGCCCTTCGGCCGTTTGCCTCGAAGCTCCTCCGGGAGTCCCTGGATTGCCTGTTCAAAGTTCACATGCGCTCCACCATCCTTTAGTAGGTAGAGCACGTGATCGCGCAAGGCTTTGTCACTGGCCATGCACCCAGGTTAGCAGTGCTGCTCAAATGGGGCGGCCGCGCCTCGTGCCAAGGGCATCGTCGATCGGTCGACCATTCGGGTCCGGCCTGAACTGTTGACCGCCGTGGTTCTGTTTGACAGGCTGAAATGGGATGCGACCAGCCGCGCCCAGGAATCGCACGAAATGAATCGCGTCGATATTTACGACGCCTGGGTTTACAAGTGGTTTCCAGCGTTCGACGACGCAAAGCGCGAGGGCATCCTGGACCATATCAAGGGTATTGGTACGGTCGGATCAGTTTCGAGTCACGCTGAGGGTCAGCGCGAGCGCGCGAAGACTCGAGACCGGACTGTCTCCGCATCGCGCCGCTCATGCCCAAGTACCATTCTAGCCAGCCAACTTATCCGCCTGGACGATTCAAGAAACACCTCATCGGTCCGATAAACCAACTGTGGCTGTGTCACGACCGTCGCCCGAGAATCGTGGGGCGGCCCATTGGGCCGCCTGCCGGCTCCTTTCTCACTTCCCGTTGCGCGCCGCGACGGCGGCCATCGCTCTCGCCGCGCTTGGCGCTGCCTGCTACTTCGTCTCGCACTCCCGCCCGGACCTGCGGAAAACCTATCGCATCGGATTCCACCACTCGCCGCCGCGCCAACTGGTCGACGCGCATGGCGGCCCGCGCGGTCCCGTCATTGAAATTCTGCAAGAGGCCGCGCAGCGCGCCGGCGTTCGCCTGGAATGGATTCACGTCCCGGAGGGTCCCGACACGGCGCTCGAAACCGGAAGCATCGACCTCTGGCCGCTCGTCAACGCTCTCCCGGATCGCAGTAACATTCACATCACCGAGCCTTACTTCCAGATCTACTATTGGCTCCTGACCCTGGAGTCGAACGCGCACCTGCGCCCCGCCAGTTTGACCGGCCGTCGGGTCGCCGTACCCTCCAGGCTGGCCGCGAGTCTGGCCCGCAAAGGACTCCCGGGAGCCAATCTTGTCGTCGTCGAGAACATCCCCGGAGTCGTCGATGCCGTCTGCGGCGGCAGGATGGATGCCGGCGTGGTGGACGACAGCATGGCGCAGGCCTCCATGTTCCGCCCGCCCGCTGGCTGCCAACTTCGCATGGCTCCGGTCCCCCATTCCAGGACGTCGCCGGGAATCGGCGCCACGCCGAAGAGTGCGGATGCGCGTCACGTGGCCGGCCTGCTCCGCCGCGAGATTGGCGAGATGGCCCGCGATGGTTCGTTTTCCACGATCTGTCTGCGCTGGTTCGGATCTCCCGCCAATGAGGCCTTGATCATCGAAAACCTGACGCGGGCGCGGCGGCAGGTCCGGTTCGCCGCCGGCGCACTCGCGGTGCTGGCCTGCGTCGTCGGACTGCTGGTGTGGATGGGCGTGGGTTGGCGAGCGGCGCGTCGCGCGGCCGAAAGGGCCGCCACCGCCAGGGCCGAGTTCCTCGCCAACATGAGCCACGAAATCCGCACGCCCATGAACGGCATCATCGGGATGAGCGAACTGATGATGGGAACGCGTCTGAATGCCGAGCAGAACGAATACCTGACCACCGTGAAAAAATCGGCCGACTCGCTGCTCACCATCCTCAACGACGTCCTCGATTTCTCCAAAATCGAGGCGGGCAAGTTGTCGCTGGCGTCCACGCCGTTCGCCCTGCGCGATTGCGTTGGCGATGTTCTGCATTCGCTGGCTTTCCGCGCCCACGAAAAAGGCATCGAGCTGATGAGCCACATCCCTCCGGAAGTCCCGGACGGGTTGGTGGGCGATGCCGGGCGTCTCCGCCAGATCCTGCTCAATCTGGTGGGCAACGCGGTCAAGTTTACCGATCGGGGAGAAATTGTGCTCCGCGTCCGCGCGGCCGGGACCGCGGGCGGATTCGCAGTCCTCCATTTCACCATCGCCGACACAGGCATTGGAATTCCCGAAGCAAAACAGGAAACCCATCTTCGCTCCCTTCGAGCAGGCCGGTCCGGTCACGCGCAACTACGGAGGGGCCGGTCTCGGCCTCGCCATCACCAGCAATCTGGTGCGGCTCATGGACGGACGTATCTGGGTGGAAAGCCCCTGGTACGATGCGCCGAAGAACCGGAATGTCTGGGGCAGCGCTTTCCACTTCACGGCGGCTTTCGGTATGGCGCAGACACCCCCGGAATCGATCGGCCTCAGCCTGCTGGGCGTTCACGTCCTGGTGGCGGATGACCACGCGACCAACCGGCTGGGACTCTCGGAGGTGCTCCGCGGCTGGGGAATGGAACCTGTATGCGTCGACGACAGCCTGGAGGCGTTCGAAG